>NZ_JARGEF010000067.1:0-34470 GCF_033794725.1 Streptomyces sp. ID05-39B
CTCCTCGTCCGGGGGCGGGGCAAGGGGTTCGGGGAGCATCGGGCGAAGGTGTGGCCGGGCCCGGTGGCGTCAGGGCAACAGGTGCGGTTCAGGGCGCGAGGATCACCGACCGGGTGAGGTGGCGCGGCCGGTCCGGGTCGAGGCCGCGGGCCTGGGCCAGCTCCACGGCGAGGCGTTGGGCACGCACGAGTTCGGCGAGGGGGTCGAGGGTGCCCTGGACCCACAACGCGCCGGTGGCGCGGACCTGTTCGGCCAGACCGTCCGGAGCCTCGCCGAACATCCAGGTCGCCGTGCCTTCGGTGGACACACTGATCGGGCCGTGGCGGTACTCCATCGCGGGGTACGCCTCGCTCCAGGCGAGGGCCGCCTCACGCATCTTCAGGGCAGCCTCGTCGGCCAGCCCGGCCGTCCAGCCGCGGCCCAGGAACGTGAACTGGCCGCATTCCACCAGCCCTTCGGGCAGCGGTTCGGCGAGGGCGGTGCGGGCGTCGGTGACGACGGCGTCGCTGTGCCGGCCGAGGTGGGCGCGGAGCAGGGTGAGCGCGGTCGTGGCGAACCGGGTCTGCACGACCGAGCGTTCGTCCGCGTGGCCGAGGACCACGGCGTGGTCGGCCACGGTCATGACGGGCGTCCCGGGGTCCGCGGTGATCACGGTCGTGCGGGTGCGTCCACGCAGGCGGGTGAGGAGGTCGACGACCTCGGTGGTGGTGCCGGAGCGGGTGAGGGCGACGACCCGGTCGTAGCCCCGGTGGTACGGGAACTCGGAGGCGGCGTGGGCGTCGGACTCCCCTTGACCCACGCCTTCGCGCAGGGCGGCGGCGGACCGGGCCATGAACAAGGAGGTGCCGCATCCGACGAACGCGACGCGTTCACCCGCGCTCGGCAACTCACTGCGGAAGCGGGCGACTTCGCTTGCTGCGCGGGTCCAGCACTCGGGCTGGCCGGTCAGCTCGTCCTCGACGTGGGTCATGTCCCACCCTCCCGACGGTGATGTTTCCTGCAAGATAGAGCCACCTTTCGAACAACTTCAAGCATATGAACGGAGTCTCCATGTCCCGCGACACCCGGTGGAAGACACTGCTGGACCTGCTCGTGGAGCGCGGCCGGCTGGACGTCGAGGAGACGGCGGCGGAGCTGGGGGTGTCGGCGGCCACGATCCGCCGGGACCTCGATCAGCTCGCCGAGCAACAACTGCTGGTGCGTACGCGAGGTGGCGCGGTCGTGCACGGGGTGTCGTACGAACTGCCGTTGCGGTACAAGACCGCGCGCCGGGCCTCGGAGAAGCAGCGCATCGCGCGGGCGGTCGCGGAACTGGTGGCGCCCGGCGAGGCGGTGGGGCTGACCGGCGGCACGACGACCACGGAGGTGGCCCGCGCCCTCGCCGTGCGCGGTGATCTGACCGCCGGTTCCCCGGCGTTGACCGTGGTCACCAACGCGCTGAACATCGCCGCCGAGCTGGCGGTACGGCCCCAGTTCAAGATCGTGGTCACCGGTGGGGTGGCGCGGGCGCAGTCCTACGAGCTGGTGGGGCCGCTCGCGGACGGCGTACTGGGACAGATCACGCTGGACGTGGCGGTGCTGGGCGTCGTCGCCTTCGACGCGACGCACGGCGCCGCCGCCCATGACGAGGCCGAGGCGGCGGTCAACCGGCTGCTGTGCGAGCGCGCCGTACGGGTGGTCGTGGCGGCCGACTCCGGCAAGCTGGGCCGCCGCGCGTTCGCCCGGATCTGCGCGGCCGAAGCGGTGGACACGCTGGTCACGGACTCGGCGGCCGACGCACGGACGGTACGGCGGTTCGAGGAGGCCGGGATCCGGGTGCTCGCGGTGTGACCTCCGGTCCGCCCGGTACGACCGCGTCCGAGGGGCGCGGAGGAACACCCGGACGGGGTGCGGGGGAACGCACCCGATCACCGGCGAAACACCGTACCTGACGGTCCGAACTGCCCTACCCTGTCGGAGATTTCAAGATCTGACGATTTTGAAGGTTCCGTGAAGATGGAGAGGTGGAAGTGCGCATGCCCCGCACACCGTCAAGACGTACCGTTCTGCGCGGACTCACGGTCACCGGAGCGGCCGTGATCGGCTTCGACCCGGCCGCACGTGCCTGGGCCACGGACGCCGCGGAGACCGGCGCGCGACTGGCCGGCATCCCGCGCCTGGACGGCACGCTCGTCAGGGACGACGCAACGCTCAGCGCCGCCTCGGACGACTACGGACACATCGTGCACCACCGCCCCGCGGCCGTCCTGAAGCCGGGCTCGGTCCGCGACGTCGTCGCCATGGTCCGGTTCTGCAACCAGACTTGCGTGCCGGTCGCGCCGCGCGGCCAGGGGCACGCCCCGTTCGGCCAGGCCCAGGTGCCGGGCGGCCTGGTCATCGAGACCACGCCCCTCGCGGCCATCGGTCCCGTCGGACCGGACAGCACCACCGTCACCGTCGGCGCGGGAGCCCGGTGGAGCGAGGTGGCCAAAGCCACCCTCGCCCACGGCCTCACCCCGCCCGTCTTCACCGACTACATCGAACTCTCCGTCGGCGGCACCCTGTCCGTGGGCGGCCTCGGTGGCCAGACCCACCGGCACGGCGCCCAGGTCGACAACGTCACCGAACTGCGGGTCGTCACCGGGGCGGGCGAGCTGGTCCGCTGCTCCCCGACCCGTCGCGCCGACCTCTTCCACGCCGTCCTGGCCGGCCTCGGCCAGTGCGGGATCATCGTCGAGGCCACCCTGCGCCTGGTCCCCGCGCCCGCGACCGTACGCCATTACCACCTGACCTACGACGACCTGGCGACCTTCCTCGACGACCAGCGCCTCCTCGTCCGGGACGGCCGCTTCGACTACGTCGAGGGCCAGGTCACCGCGGACGCCGCCGGCGCCTTCCGCGTCTACACGCTGGAGGCCGTTGCCTACGGCCCGCCGGCCGGCCGCGCCCCGGACGACGCGACGCTGCTGCGCGGCCTGCGCCACACGCCCTCCGGCGTGCGGTACGAGGACCGGTCCTACTTCGACTTCCTCGACCGGCTGGCCCCCCTCGTCGCCATGCTGAAGGAGGCCGGTTTCTGGACGTACGCGCACCCGTGGCTGAACCTCATGCTCCCCGGCACGTCCGCCGCCGGCGTGAGCGCACCGCTCCTGGACGCGCTCACCCCGGCCGACCTGGGCCCCGGCGTCATCCTTTTCTACCCCCTGCTGCGCGAGCGCCTCACCACCCCGCTGCTGCGCACCTCGGACGAGCCGGTGTCGTACCTCTTCGACATCCTGGGCGCGACACCGCCCGGCGACACCGCTGCCGTCGACGGCCGCCTGGCCGCCAACCGTTCCGCCTACGAGGCCGCCGCCGCGGCCGGCGGCACCCAGTACCCCGTCGGCAGCATTCCCTTCACCCGAGCGGACTGGCGGACCCACTTCGGCCCGGCCTGGCCGGCACTGAAGGCGGCCAGGCAGACGTACGACCCGCAGGGGATCCTCGTCCCGGGCCAGCACATGTTCTGAAACCGTTTCCGCGCGGGCCGGTGAAGCGGTCGGCAGGGTGGGCCGGTCAACGGCCGAACTGCCGCGCCGCACCGCACCGGCCAGTACGGGCCACGGTTCGGCGGCGCGCGGCGGTCCGCGCGCCGACCGAGTCGAGCAGCAGGCCGCCCGGCAGCGGGCCGATCGTTCAGCCCCTCACGCTGCCCACGGTGAGCCCGCCGACGATGAAGCGCTGGAAGACGGCGAACACGCAGACCACCGGGATACTGATGAGGGTTGCGGTGGCCATCAGGGCACCCCACGACGTGCCGTGCCGGCCGACGAAGGAGTTGAGCAGGACCGTGACGGGCTGGACGTCCGGCCCTTGGGCGAGCGTGAGGCCGAACAGGAACTCGCCCCAGCCGATCAGGAAGGACAGCCCTGCCGTCGCGACCACTCCGGGCACGATGAGCGGAAGGACGACGCGCAGCAGCACGCCCGGCAGTCCGCAGCCGTCGACCAGGGCCGCCTCCTCCAGCTCCGGCGAGACGCTGCGCATGACCGGACGCAGCACGATCACCGTGAAGGGGAGCGTGAGCGTCGTATCGGCCGCGATCAGACCCAGGTAGGTGTCGGCGAGCCCCGCCCTGCGTTCGAGGATGAACAGCGGTGCCGCCAGCACGATCGCGGGCGGGAGCTGGGCGACGAGGAGGGCGAGCACCATCGTGCCCGAGCCACGCATCCGGACCCGGGCCAGCGCGTAGGCGAGCGGGACGCCCAGCAGCAGCGTGAGCGCCACCACTCCGCCGGAGATGACCAGGCTGTTGAGCAGGGCCCTGGTCAGCCCCCCGTAGTCCAGCGCCGTCGAGTAGTTCTCGCCGGTGACCGGAGTGGGCACCCATCGCGGCGTCGGGGCCAGAATCCTGTCCGGCAGGGTGAGACTGGTCTTCACCATCCAGTACACCGGCAGCAGGAAGGCCGCCGTGATCACGGTGGCGATCGCGGTGAGCAGCCAGGGGTGGCGTGGCGGTTTCACGGAGCGCCCCCTGCCGAAGTCATACGGCACCTCCCACGGGCGCCGCTTCCTCGCGCCGCAACCGTCGTACGTAGAACACGCCCGCGAGCAGGGGTACGACGAGCAGCAGCAGGCCGGCGGCGGTGCCCTGGCCGAAGCGGAAGAACGTGAAGAAGACCTCGTAGACGTAGAGGGAGAGCACACGGGTGGAGTCGACGGGACCGCCGCCCGTCATCACGAAGATCATGTCGAAGACCTTGAACGTGTAGACGAGGCCGAGAAGGAGGACGGTCACCGAGACCGGCCGCATCAGCGGGAGGGTGATGTGGCGCAAGCGCTGCCAGGCGTTCGCGCCGTCGATGGCGGCGGCCTCGTGCAGCTGGGGGTCGATGGTGTGCAGTCCGACCAGGAGCAGCAGCATGTCGAAGGGCACACCGACCCAGACGTTGGCGAAGATCACCCCCGCCAGTGAGGTGGACGGGTCGGTGAGCCAGTCGTGGGACAGTCCGCCCAGGCCAACCCCCCTGAGCAGGGCGTTGTAGGCGCCGGACTCCGCGTCCAGCAGCCAGCGGAAGAGGGTGCCGGTGACGACCGGCGGAAGCAGCCAGGCGACGAGCAGGAGCGACCGCAGCAGGCCGTTGAACGGGAACGGGCGGGCGAAGAACAGGGCCAGGGCGAAGCCGATGACGAACTGGAGCAGCAGCGAGCCCAGAGTGAAGATCAGCGAGAGCCGCACGGAGTGCCAGAAGGCAGGGTCGTCGACCACGGCCCGGTAGTTCTCCAGGCCGTTGAACCGCTCGGTGCCACCCAGCAGTTGGCCGAGATCGACGTCGTGGACGGACGTCCACACGTTGTAGAGGAGCGGGTAGGCCAGGAAGAAGGCGAGGAAGGCCATTCCTGGAAGGCAGAACGCATAGCCCTCGCGTCGGCGGCGTGCACCCGGCGAACGGCTTTTCGTCACCGGTTGCCCAGCGCTTTGTCGATCTTGACGGCTGCGGTCTTCGCCGCCGCGGACGGGGATGCGGACCCGGTGAGCACGGCCTGTTCCGCCTCCGCGACGGCCTGCGAGGCCTCGGCGTAGTGCGCGCCGTACTGACGCGGGCGGGCGAGGGGCAGTTGGCTGAGGAAGAGCCGCAGAGCCGGGTCGGACGCCCAGGCGCCCTCGTCGGCCAGGTCCTTGCGGGCGGGGAGTTCTCCGAACGCCACCAGGTAGGGGACCAGCACCGGCGGGCGCTGCGTGTACTCCAGGACCTCCCACGCCTTGTCCACGTGCTCGCTGTTCGCCATCAGCACCCAGTTCTCGCCGCCCAGACAGGTGGCGGCTTCCTTGTCGCGGGGCAGCGCCACGACGTTCCACTCGAAGTCCGCCTGCTGCAACGTGGGGATCTGCCAGGGACCGTTGATCTGCATCGCGGCGCGCTGGTTGAGGAACCGTGTGTTGACGTCCTGCTGGGTCCAGCCCACGCACTGTTCGGACAGGGAACCCTTGGCGATCAGGTCGTCGAGGAAGGACAACGCCGTGGCGCCGTAGGTACCGAAGGTGTCCAGGTCACCGCCTGCCTGCCACAGGAACGGCAGGAACTGGAAGACGCCCTCCTCCGTCCTGATCGCGCTCAGTGCGAGGCCGTAACGGTCCCCGCTGGTCAGCCGCTGGGCGGCGGAGGCCAGCTCGTCCCAGGTGGTGGGGGGTTCCACTCCTGCGGACTTGAGCATGCCGGTGTTGCAGTAGAGGGCGAGGCAGTTGCTGTTGTTGGGGATGCCGAGCGTCTTGCCACCGACCTGGCAGCCACGCCAGGGGCCTTCGTAGTACTGGTCGGCCTGGCCCCATCTCTCGGCTCTGTCGGTGAGGTCTGCCAGCAGGTCGCTGCCGCCCAGGGTGTTCATGGCGACGTTGTCGACGATGGCGATGTCCGGGAGGTCGCCGGAGATCGCGCCCAGGGTGATCTGCCGTTCGAGCTCCGCGAACGGGAAGGACCGCCGCTCGATCTTCACGTCCGGCACTCCGGCCTCGATGTCCCTGATGAGACGCGTCATTCCGGGCTGGAAGTTGTCCAGGGTGAAGTAGTCCCACCAGGTGAGGGTGGCCGTGCCCGCGTCGGAGGAACCGCAGGAGGTCAGGGCGCCGCCGAGACCGAGGGTGGCAGCGGTTGCTGCCGCGCCGGAGGCACGGAGGAAGCCACGGCGGTCGATGGGGTACGACATGTGCTGCTCCCAGGGGTCGTGATGAGGGTGCAGTAACCGACGTATCAGAAATCAACGTCGAAATCGGGGAATTCCGGCTCGGGTTCCGAACCAGGCACCGGTCGGCAGCGGCCGGTACTCGCCCTGAGGGTGATCAGGGGTTTCAGCAGGACGTGCCGGGGCGGGGAGTCGGGTTTGCGCAGCCTCTGCATCATCAGGTCGACGGCGGCCCGGCTCATCTCCTTGGCGGGGATCTCCGCGGCGGTGAGCGGAGGATTCACCTGTTCGGCCCAGGGCCCGGCCGACACCCCGACGACCGAGAAGTCGCGCGGCACGCTGCGGCCGTTCCGGGTGAGCCCTCGGTAGACGCCCTCCAGGGCCGCCTCGTTCTGGGTGACCAGAGACGTGGTCGCCGGGTCGTCCCGCAGGATCCTTTCCACGACCTCCTCCCCCGAGGTGAGGTCGTCGCCGCAGAGGTAGGCGCGCGGGGTGAGCAGCAGCCTCTTCATCGCCTCGGTGTAACCGTCGTCACCGAGCCGGGCGAACCCGTATCCGCTGCTGAAGAGCTGCTCCGAGCGGTTGACGAAGGCGATTCTGGTGTGGCCCAGGTCGGCCAGGTGCTGGACACAGCCGCCGGCCAGTGCGGCGAAGTCCAGGTCGACCCAGCCGGCCGCGTCGGTCCTGTGGTTGCGGCCGATGGCGACGAAGGGGAAGCCCTCCTCGGCCAGCCGCTCGACACGGTCGTCCTCGCGGCGGATCTCCATGACGATCACGCCGTCCACCCGACGGTCGCCGACCATGCGCAGGAACGAGGGGTCGTCGTGTGTGTCGCCGGGCGAGAGCAGCAGGTCGTAGCCGTGCGTGGTGGCGGCTTCGGCGACTCCGCCGACGAAGGCGAGTTGCATGGTGGTGTACTCGCGGCCCCGGCCGGCCGGCGGGTAGAGGAGCCCGAGTGTGCGCGTCCCGCCGCCGGAGCCCTCGCGTCTGGTGCGCTCTGCCATGGTCAGCCGGCCGGGAGGGCTTGTTCGGCCCAGATCGTCTTGCCCACGGCGGTCTGGCGGGTGCCCCAGCCCTGGGTGAGCTGGGCGACCATGTGCAGCCCGCGTCCGCCCTCGTCGTAGGTGCGGGCCCGGCGCAGGTGCGGGGCCGTGTTGCTGGCGTCGGACACCTCGCAGATGAGAGTCCGGTCCCGGATCAGCCTCAGGTCGATCGGTACGGCGCCGTAGCGGATGGCGTTGGTGACCAGCTCGCTCACCACCAGCTCGGTGACGAACGCGGCGTCCTCGAGCCCCCAGGCCGCGAGCTGGCGGGCGGCCTGGGCGCGCGCGTCGGCCACGATCGCGGGGTCGGACGGCAGGTACCAGGCGGCGACCTGGTCTGCGTGCAGGGCCCGGGTGCGGGCGAGAAGGAGGGCCACGTCGTCGGCGGGGCTGTCGGGCAGCAGGGCCTTGAGTACGGCGTCACAGGTGGCCTCCAGCGAGGAGACCGGGCCGGTCAGGGCCTCGCAGAGCCGGTCGAGCCCCAGGCCGATGTCGCGGTCACGCGTCTCGACCAGGCCGTCGGTGCAGAAGGCCAGCAGACTGCCCTCGGGCAGCTCCAGCTCGGTGGACTCGAACGGCAGCCCGCCGACCCCGAGCAGCGGACCGGGGCTGAGGCGGACCACGCTGGCCGTGCCGTCGGGGAGCAGTACGACGGGCGGGACGTGGCCGGCGCTGGCGAGGGTGCAGATGCGGGAGACCGGGTCGTAGACGGCGTACAGGCAGGTCGCGCCGATCTCGCCGATGTCGTCCCGGCTACGGCTGTCCGCGGTGTCGTCGTGCGACGTGAGATGGATGACCAGGTCGTCCAGGTGGGTGAGGAGTTCGTCCGGGGGCAGGTCCACGTCGGCGAGGGTGCGCACCGCTGTGCGCAGGCGCCCCATGGCCGCGGAGGCATGGATGCCATGCCCGACCACGTCGCCGACGACCAGGGCGACGCGCGTTCCGGACAGGGGTACGACGTCGAACCAGTCTCCGCCGACCCCTGCCCCCGTTCCGGCCGGCAGATAGCGGTACGCCACCTCGACGGCCGCCTGTCTGGGAAGGTCGCTGGGCAGCAGACTGCGCTGGAGCGTGAGGGCGTTGGTACGTTCGCGTGTGTAGCGGCGCGCGTTGTCCACGCCGACGGCCGCCCGGCCGGCGAGTTCCTCGGCGAGGAGCAGGTCGTCCTGTTCGAAGGGCGGGGAGCCTTCGGTCCGGGCGAAGACGGCGACCCCGAGGGTGATGCCCCGGGCGCGCAGCGCGGTGGCCATGACGGAGTGGAATCCGTACTCCTGCACGCGGGCGGTGCGCATTTCGTGACCGGCGATCCAGCGGGCGAAGTCGGGATCGTCCGAGCCGCTGAGCACCGGTTGCCCGCTGGTCAGACAGCGGGCGGGGGGCGAGAACGGCGGGTAGGCGTCGACCCCGCCGAGGTCGATGGCCGCCTCGGGCACACTCTCGCCTTCGGTGGCGGACTGGTGTGCGACCCTGCGGAGCAGCACGGTCGCGTCGAGTGGTCCGGGTACCGGCTCCTCTCCACGCGACACGGAGTCGAGCAGGTCCACGCTGACGAAGTCGGCGAGCCGCGGGACGGCGAGATCGGCGAGCTCCTTGGCGGTGCGGATCACGTCCAGGGTGGTGCCGATCGAAGTGCCCGCTTCTTGCAGCAGAGCCAGCCGCTGACGGGCCGAGTGCTGGTCGCTGCTGTCGAATGCGGCGGTGCCCACGCCGACGACCTCGCCGGTGTCGCCATCCCGGACCGGCCACAGCTCTACGACCCAGGCGCGCTGACGGGCGGAGGTGCGGGCGGGCCCGGAACCGGTGGTGAGGGCGCAGGACGCCGGCTCCGGGGCGAAGCCCTCATAACGCATCGGGGCAGCCTCTTCGGCGACACGACGGACGCAGCGGAGAAAGCCTTCGTCGGCGGAGGCGGAGGCGGGAGCGGGGGCGAGGGCGGGGACGGCCTCGTGCCGATCGGTCCCGGCTCCGGCTCCGGCTCCGGCTCCGGCTCCGGCTCCGGCTCCGGCTCCGGCTCCGGCTCCGGGAGGATGGTCCCCTCCGGCCTCGGCGGCCTGATCGCAGCCTTCCGCTGCCGCGTTCACATGCCACAGCCCCGACGCCGTGTTGTGGGCGGAGAGCGGGATCGAGGCCTGCGCGAACGCCTGCTCCACCAAGCTCCGATCGTGCGCCGACTCGGCGGGACCGGTGGTGACGGTCACGACGAACCCCTGGGACGTGCCGTCCCCGCCCAGCGACGGATGGGCGTGCAGGGCCACTTCCACGCGATGCCCGTCCCGGTGCCGCAGTGCCGCCGCACCGCTCCATTCCCGGGAGCCGACGAAGGACAGCCCGGCCAGCTCGGGGGCCTCCCGGTCGAGCAGCAGATCGGCCGCGGCGCGCCCTACGACCTCCGGGGCGCGGTGACCCAGCAACCGCCGGGCGCCCTCGCTCCATCCTGTGACGGTGCCGTCCAGACCGACGGTGGCTGTCGCGGCATCGGCTGACCACCCGCAGGGACCGCTTCCTTGATCGTAAGTGGCCATTCTTGCCCTGTTCACGAGGTGAGCTTCCTCACAGACCCAGCGTGCGCGCCGCAAACGAATCGGACAAGTCAGATCGAAGGACCCCGCACACCCGCCGACGGCAGTCCCGCATCGCTCCGTCTCACAGCCGCACCCCGACAGACGCAGCCGGAGCCGCGCCGCACGCACCGACGCACGTGCCCCAGTCACACCGCTGCCGCGAGCGGCGAAGCACGTGTGCACGCGTCAGCCGATGACTGCATGCCGCAGGCCTCTGTGCGCGGTGATGCGCCGGCTCGATGAATGCGCGACGGCCCGGGTCGAGGTGTACCGCGACACGCGTGACGACCGGCCGGACGGCTCGCTGGAGAAGGCCGGCCGGCTGTCCCACGGAAGGCTGGAGTTGCGACCGGCGTGAAACCGGCCCGACCCTTCCCCTCGACCGCACTCCGTCGGGCACACTCACCCGCATGGAAACCGTCGAGTTCATCCGCATCCTCGATCATCAGGGCCGCTCCCTCGCCACCGCGGCGGGCGAGGCGGGGCCCGGGACCGAGGTCCCGACCTGCCCGGACTGGCGGGTCCGGGATCTGCTGCGGCACACGGGCATGGTGCACCGGTGGGCGACGTCGTTCGTCGCCGAGGGGCGTACCGTGCCGCACTCCGGGGACGGCCTCCCGGATCTCGACGGCGGCGAGCTGCTGGACTGGTTCCGTACGGGCCACCGGCGGCTGGTCGACGTGCTCGCCTCCGCACCCGCGGACGTGGAGTGCTGGCACTTCCTGCCCGCCCCCTCGCCGTTGGCGTTCTGGGCGAGGCGGCAGGCGCACGAGACGGCCGTCCACCGCGTGGACGCGGAGTCGGCGCGCGGGGTGGCGCCCGAGGAGATCGCCGCCGCGCTTCCCCGCGACTTCGCGGCTGACGGCATCGACGAGTTGCTGTGCGGCTTCCACGCCCGCGCGAAGAGCAAGGTGCGCACCGAGAAGCCCCGCGTGCTGCGGGTGCGGGCGACGGACGCGGACGACGCGGTGTGGACCGTACGTCTGTCCGCGGGGCCTCCGGTGACGGTGCGCGGTGGCGAGGGGGACGCGGACTGTGAGGTGTCCGGCCCCTCGGCGCCGCTCTATCTGTCGCTGTGGAACCGGTTGCCGTATCCGGCCGTCAGCGGGGACGCCTCGCTGGCGCGACTGTGGCAGGAGAAGTCCGCCGTGAACTGAAGCCGACGCTGACGCGCGGTCAGTCCGAGTCCGTCAGCATGCGTGAGAGCACCGAGCGTTGCACGGGGAGCACCTCGCCGTGCAGCGCGCGTCCCCTTTCGGTGAGCGCCACGCGGACTCCCCGGCGGTCCTGCGAACACATCGCGCGCCCGACCAGACCGTCCTTCTCCAGGCGGGCGATCAGCCGTGACAGTGCGCTCTGGCTCAGGTGGACCCGCTCGGCGATCTCCTGGACGCGGAAGTCGCAGGCGCCGGCCGGCGCGGTTTCGGAGAGGACGTCGAGCACCTGGAAGTCACTGGCGCACAGGCCGTGTCCGTGCAGTGCGCGGTCGAGTTCGCACTGGGTGCGGGCGTGCAGGGCGAGCATCTCCCGCCACTGTTCCACGAGCGCCCGTTCGACCGCTTGTTCGACCTTGTCCGCCGCCATGGCGGCACCGTAGCAGAGAAACCAATTTATTGCATCGGAATTAAATGTCGTTGCATTGAATGCGTACGCATGTAGTGTCTCCGGCATGACCTCTCCGCTCCCCTCCCCCGCGATCCCGTCCCCGGCGGTTCGCTGGACTCCCCGGCTGTGGGGCACGCTGCTGGTGCTCTGCGCCGCGATGTTCCTCGACGCCCTGGACGTGTCGATGGTCGGCGTCGCCCTGCCGTCCATCGCTTCCGACCTCGGCCTCACCACCTCGACCCTGCAATGGATCGTCAGCGGTTACATCCTCGGCTACGGGGGCCTGTTGCTCCTCGGCGGACGCACGGCCGACCTGCTCGGCCGACGCCAGGTCTTCCTCGTCGCCCTCGGTGTCTTCGCGCTCGCCTCGCTGCTCGGCGGCCTCGTCGACTCGGGTCCGCTGCTGATCGCCAGCCGGTTCATCAAGGGCCTGAGCGCGGCCTTCACCGCCCCGGCGGGCCTGTCGATCATCACCACGACGTTCCCGGAAGGCCCGCTGCGCAACCGCGCGCTCTCCATCTACACCACCTGCGCCGCGACCGGCTT
Organism: Streptomyces sp. ID05-39B; assembly: GCF_033794725.1. NCBI lineage: Bacteria > Bacillati > Actinomycetota > Actinomycetes > Kitasatosporales > Streptomycetaceae > Streptomyces > Streptomyces sp. ID05-39B. Next base: position 12,395 of record NZ_JARGEF010000067.1, read on the forward strand.
CTCGATGGGTCTCGTCCTCTCCGGCCTCCTCACCGAGGCCAGTTGGCGCCTCACCATGCTGCTGCCCGCGCCGATAGCCCTGGTCGCCCTGGTGGTGGGCCTGAAGCTGCTGCCGCGCAGCGAGCGCGAACAGGGCCACAGCGGGTACGACATCCCCGGCGCCGTCCTTGGCACCGCATCCATGCTGCTGCTGGTCTTCACCGTCGTCCAGGCACCCGAGGCCGGCTGGACATCGGCCCGCACGCTGCTGTCCTTCCTGGCCGTCGCCGCCCTGCTGACCGTGTTCGTCCTGGTCGAACGACGCTCACCCGGCCCCCTGATCCGGCTCGGCGTGCTGCGCTCGGGCAGCCAGATCCGCGCCCAGCTCGGGGCGATGGCGTTCTTCGGCTCCTACGTGGGCTTCCAGTTCCTGGCCACGATGTACATGCAAAACCTGCTGGGCTGGTCGGCGCTGCACACCGCGCTCGCGTTCCTGCCGGCGGGCGCGCTGGTGGCGCTGTCCTCGACGAAGGTCGGCTCGGTCGTGGACCGGTTCGGCACCCCGCGGCTGATCGTGACGGGCTTCGCCTTCATGGTCGTCGGCTACGCGCTGTTCCTGCGCGTCGACCTCGACCCGGTGTACGCGGCGGTCATCCTGCCGAGCATGCTGCTGATCGGCGCGGCCTGTGCGCTGGTCTTCCCCTCGCTCAACATCCAGGCCACGAACGGCGTGGCCGACCACGAGCAGGGCATGGTCTCGGGTCTGCTCAACACCTCCGTCCAGGTCGGCGGCGCGATCTTCCTGGCCGTGGTCACGGCGGTGGTGACCGCGGGTGCCCCGGCCGACCCCACCCCGCAGGCCGTACTGGACAGTTACCGCCCCGGTCTGATGGTGGTGACGGGCGTCGCCGCCCTCGGCCTCCTGATCACCCTTCCCGGCCTGCGCACCCGCCGCACCCGCGGCTCGGTCCTGGTCGCCAGGTCCACTGTGGAGGAGGCGAGCGCGGAACGGGTTCCGGTCCGCGACTAGGGGGACGCCTCCCGAGGGTGCCCGGCGGGCCGTTGCCCGCCGGGCACCCTTTTGCGAGACTTCTGCGCATGACCGGCCAAGAGGGACGCCGCACCCAGGCGGAACGGGACGCGATCACCGTCGAGATCGGGTACGCGCTGCTCAGCGCGGCCTTCGCCGCGGCGGTGCTGTTCGGAGCGGTCGCCGGACCGGCGCTGCTGTTCGAACTCCCGGGCACCGTCGAGAGGGTGCTCCTGCGGGTGGGCCTCATCGTCATGCCCGTGGTGTTCCTGGTCCGGGTGGCGAGCGTGCTCTTCCGGTTCCCCGTGCGACGCCCGGCCGGCCCCCCGGTCACGAGGACCGGCCACACCCGTGCCACGGCCCACGGCACCGACGGCGAGACCGCACGCCCCGCTGGTCAGCCCAGCCAGCCGGGCCGCACCAGCCCCGACTCGTAGGCCAGGACCACCAGTTGGGCCCGGTCGCGGGCGCCCAGTTTCACCATGGTGCGGCTGACGTGGGTCTTCGCGGTGAGGGGGCTGACCACCAGACGGCGGGCGATGTCCTCGTTGGTCAGACCCATCCCGACGAGCGCCATCACCTCCCGTTCCCGCTCGGTGAGCCGGGCCAGCCGGGAGTCGGCCGCGGGCTCCCTGGAACGGGCGGCGAACTCCGCGATGAGCCGTCGCGTGACCCCGGGCGACAGCAGGGCGTCCCCGGCCACCACCGCCCGTACCGCGCGCAGGAGTTCCTCCGGTTCGGTGTCCTTGACCAGGAAGCCCGAGGCGCCGGAGCGGATCGCCTCGAAGACGTACTCGTCGAGCTCGAAGGTGGTGAGCATGACCACCTTCACGTGGTCGAGGGCGGGGTCGCCGGTGATCCGGCGGGTCGCGGCCAGCCCGTCGAGGCGCGGCATCCGGATGTCCATGAGGACGACGTCCGGCCGCAGTTCGCGCACGAGTCGCACCGCCTCCTCGCCGTCGGCGGCCTCCGCGGCCACCTCGATGTCCGGCTGGGCGTCGAGCAGCGCCCGGAACCCGGCGCGGACCAGTGACTGGTCGTCGGCCAGCAGTGCGCGGATCACCGGGACCTCCTCCGTGTCGGTGGGGGACGGCAGCGGGCGGCTCACCGCTGCGGCCCGGAGGCCGTCGGCAGAACGGCGAGCACGCGGAACCCGCCGTCGCCCCTCGGGCCCGCCTCGATCGTGCCACCCAGCGCCGCCGCCCGCTCCCGCATTCCGGCCAGGCCGTTGCCGCTGCCTCCCGCGTCCGTGCCGACCGCCGGCCCGTCGTCGTCGATCCTCAGCCGCAACGCCCCGCCCGCGTGATCGAGGTGCACGCGCGCGTGACGGGAACCCGAGTGCCGTACGACATTGGTCAAAGCCTCCTGGACGATGCGGAACGCGGCGAGGTCGGTGCCGGGCGCCAGCGGGGGCGGATTCCCCGTGACGTCGACGGTCAGCCCGGCCCGCGCCGCCTGCTCCACCAGTTCGGGCAGCCGGTCCAGGCCTGGTGCGGGAGCGCGCGGGGCGTCGCCGGGGGTGCGCAGGGTGTCGAGCACCTGGCGCACATCACCGAGGGCCTCCTTGCTGGCGGACTTGATCGTGGTGAGCGCGGTGCGCGCCTGTTCCCGATCGGAGTCGAGGAGCGCGAGGCCCACCCCCGCCTGCACGTTGATGACGGAGAGGCTGTGGGCGAGGACGTCGTGCAGCTCGCGGGCGATCCGCAGCCGCTCCTCGTCGGCGCGCCGCCGCGCGGCCTGCGCGCGCTCGGCCCGCTCCCGGGCCCACTGCTCGCGCCGGGTCCTGGCCAGCTCCGAGACGGCGACGATGACCACGACCCAGGTGGCGACGACGATCTCCTGGGCGAAGGAGGCGGGCCGGTCCCCGGACGGCGGCAGCCACCGGTACAGCCAGTGCGCGACCAGCAGATGTACGGCCCACAGCACACCCAGGGCCGTCCAGGCGGCCCGGCGGTGCCCCGCGACCACGGCGGCGAAGCAGGCCACCGCGACGGTCAGGAGGACCGGCCCGTACGGGTAGCCGGCGCCCAGGTAGACCGCGGTGGCGGCGGCCGTGCCGAACACGACGGGCACCGGATGCCGGTGGCGCCACAGCAGCAGGCCGGCGGCGACGGTCAGCAGCACGCGCGCGAAGGGGTCGAGCGCGGCGCGTTCGACCTGCTGCTCGTGGGCGGCGAAGTTCGAGCCGATGAGCACGAACGCCGTGAGCAGGACGGTGGACCGCCAGGGCCGGCGGCTGCCCGGTTCCTCGCCCTCGCGGTGTCCCGGCCACGGCGGCCCGTGCCGCCACCACCGCACCGGCCCGCCACGCTCGCGCACCCGCTGCTCGTCCATGCCAGCCACGCTAGACGCCTCCGGCCAGGACGGACGTCAGCCGGACGAGGTGATCACGCGTACTCCCCGTGAAGTACGACCGGACCTGCGGGGCGGCGGTGCCCCACCCCGGACGACCCCGTTTCCTCTACACGAGCCCCACTCCCCTGGCCAGGCCCGTCGCCGCATGACGGAAGAACGCCTCGCGGTCCTCGACCACGCGGTTGAACTGGCCGAACAGCTCGAAGCCGACCAGCCCGTACAGCTGGGCCCAGGCCGCGACCAGTGCCGTGGCGGTCTCCGGGGAGAGGTCGGGGGCGACGTCGGCCGTCAGCCGCTCGGCCTCGGCGCGCAGTTCGGCCGGGAGGGGCGGCGCGGCCGGCGGGTCCGCGCGGCCCGCGTCCCGTGCGATGCCGATCAGCAGGAGCCCGACGCGGGAGGCGGCGGGGACGGTCGTCCGGGGCGCGCTGTAGCCGGGCACCGGCGTGCCGTAGATCAGGGCGTACTCGTGCGGATGCGCCAGTGCCCAGCCGCGTACGGCCTCGCAGACCGCGACCCAGCGCCGGACCGGCTCGGCGTCCGCGACCGTGGAGTGCGCGGCCTCCGCGCTCTCGCCGAGGGAGTCGTAGGCGTCGATGATGAGCGCGGTGAGCAGGTCGTCGCGGCTCGGGAAGTAGCGGTACAACGCGGAGGAGACCATGCCCAGTTGGCGGGCGACACCCCGCAGGGACAGCTTGGCGGCCCCCTCGGCGGCGAGCTGCCGACGGGCCTCCTCCTTGATGGCGGCGGTGATTTCGATCCGGGCGCGGGCGCGGGCCCCTTGCGTGGTGCTGCTCATGGACCCAGTGTTCCACGAGACAGGAGCAGTGCACACAGTCGAGAGCGGCGAACCAAAACGAGAGCACCGCTCTTGCTTTGAAGCGTCAGTCCGTGCAGACTTCTTCCAGAGCGAGAGCAGTGCTCACACTTACCGTCCAGGAGGCATCCATGTCCGCCGCCCACGTCAAGAAGCCCGGCTGGTTCACCGTCAACGTGTTCAACCGGGCCGTGGCCTGGCTGACCCGCCGCGGGCTGAGTGTGTGGGGCTCCAGGGTCCTGGCGGTGCGCGGCCGCAAGAGCGGTCAGTGGCGGACCACGCCGGTGAACCTGCTGACGGTCGACGGCCGGCAGTACCTCGTGGCGCCGCGCGGCCACGTTCAGTGGACGCACAACATGCGTGCGGTGGGCGGCGGCGAACTGCGCCTCGGCAGAAAGGTCGACGAGTTCACCGCCGCCGAGGTCGGCGACGACGAGAAGGTGCCGCTGCTGCGCGCCTACCTCAAGCGCTGGAAGGCGGAGGTCGGCGTCTTCTTCAACGGCGTCGGCCCCGACTCCCCGGACGCGGACCTGCGCCGCATCGCCCCGGACCACCCGGTGTTCCGGATCACCGTCACCCGGAGCCGGTGACCGCCTCGTCCGACCCGCTCACTCGGGGGCCGGACCCGCCCGGGGCCGGACACGCCGGGAACCGGCCCCCGTCGGCCACGAACGGGCGGAGCCGAGCCGACCGGGCGGAGTCGGCCGGGCCAAGCGGAGTCGGCCGAGCCGGGCGGCGCCTCAGGAACCGGCCTCCTCGGCCCCGTCCTTGTCCGCTCCGGCAACCGTGCCCGCGCCCGTACCCGCATCCGTGCTCGCGGCCGCGGCCGCCTGCCGCCGGTCCACCGCGTTGAGGGCACGCTGGGCGAGCGGGTGCGAGCGCACGAGCTCGCCGAGGGTGGTCCGGCCGCGGGTGATGTCCGCGAACGCCCGCCAGGCCGGGCGCACACCGGTGAGAGCCGCGTGGAACAGGCCCGGACGCCGCTCGAAGAGGGCCAGCATCCGCTTGCCCACGCTCATCTCCACGCCGAGGCCCGCCTTGATCGCGAAGGCGTAGTTGAGGGCCTGCCGACGGGCGTCCACCGCGTCGTGCGCCTCCGCGACGCGGACCGCCCACTCGCCGGCGAGCCGGCCGGAGCGCAGCGCGAAGGAGATCCCCTCGCGGGTCCACGGCTCCAACAGGCCCGCCGCGTCCCCGCACACCAGCACCCGCCCGCGCGAGAGCGGCGAGTCGTCGGCGCGGCAGCGGGTCAGGTGGCCGGAGGAGATGCTCGGTTCGAAGCCGGCGAGGCCCAGCCGGCCGATGAAGTCCTCCAGGTACCGCTTGGTGGCGGCGCCCTCGCCGCGCGCGGAGATCACCCCGACCGTCAGCGTGTCCCCCTTGGGAAACACCCAGCCGTAGCTGCCGGGCATCGGCCCCCAGTCGATGAGGACCCGGCCCTTCCAGTCCTCGGCGACCGTCTCGGGCACCGGGATCTCCGCCTCCAGGCCGAGATCGACCTGGTCGAGCTTCACGCCGACGTGCGCCCCTATGCGGCTCGCGCTGCCGTCGGCGCCGATGACCGCCCGCGCCAGCACGGCCTCGCCGCCCTGGAGGACGACCGCGACCGTGCGCCGGTCGGGCACGGCCGAGCCGTGCTGCTCGACCCGCGTGACCGTGGCGCCGGTGCGCAGTTCGGCGCCGGCCTTCTGGGCGTGCTCGACGAGCTGCTGGTCGAACTCGGGCCGGTTGATCAGCCCGAACAGCATCTGCCGGGAGCGGCGGGTGCGGGTGAAACGTCCGTTGTTGGAGAACGTCACCGCGTGTACCCGGTCCTGGAAGGGCAGCTCGAAGCCCGGTGGGAGGGCGTCACGGGAGGGACCGATGATGCCGCCGCCGCACGTTTTGTAGCGGGGCAGCTCCGCCTTCTCCAGCAACAGGACGCGCCGCCCCGCGACCGCCGCCGCATAGGCGGCCGAAGCCCCCGCGGGTCCCGCGCCCACCACGACGACGTCCCACACCTGCTGCACGTCGTCCGCCGAAGAGTTCTCGCTGCTCACGATGGTCTACTGCTCCCGATCAAGCCGCCTGCCGCACCTGTCCCCCGCATCCTACGACCGAGATCGCCACGGTCGGCTGTGGGAGGATCGGCAACACCCATCAGTACAACGTCGCACCCACAAGGAGCGTGCCCATGTCGTCGAATCCGGTCGCCGAGACCGTCGCCTCACTGATGCCCAGGGCGAAGGCGGAGCTCACCGAACTGGTGGCGTTCAGGTCGGTGGCGGACTTCGACCAGTTCCCGCGCACCGAGAGCGAGGCCGCGGCGAACTGGATAGTCGCCGTCCTGCGCACCGAGGGCTTCGAGGACGTGGCCCTCCTCGACACCCCGGACGGCACGCAGTCGGTGTACGGCTTCCTGCCGGGGCCCGAGGGCGCGAAAACGGTTCTGCTGTACGCGCACTACGACGTACAGCCGCCGCTGGACGAGGCCGGCTGGGTCACGCCGCCCTTCGAGCTGACCGAGCGCGACGGCCGCTGGTTCGGGCGGGGCACCGCCGACTGCAAGGGCGGCTTCATCATGCACCTGCTGGCCCTGCGCGCCCTCAAGGCGAACGGCGGGGTGCCGGTCCATGTGAAGGTGATCGTGGAGGGCTCGGAGGAGCAGGGCACCGGCGGCCTGGAGCGGTACGCCGAGGAGCACCCGGAACTGCTCGCCGCCGACACCATCGTGATCGGCGACGCGGGCAACTTCCGGGTCGGTCTGCCCACCGTCACCTCCACACTGCGCGGCATGACCATGATGCGGGTGCGGATCGACACCCTGGCGGGCAATCTGCACTCCGGCCAGTTCGGCGGCGCCGCCCCCGACGCGCTGGGCGCGCTGATCCGCGTACTGGACTCGCTGCGCGCGCAGGACGGCTCGACCACGGTGGACGGCCTGACCGACGCCCCGGCGTGGGAGGGGCTCCAGTACGAGGAGGAGCAGTTCCGCAAGGACGCCAAGGTCCTCGACGGCGTCGCACTGATCGGTTCCGGCACGGTCGCCGACCGGATCTGGGCCCGTCCAGCGGTCACCGTCCTCGGCATCGACTGCCCGCCGGTCGTCGGCGCGACTCCGTCGGTGCAGTCGAGTGCCCGTGCGCTGATCAGCCTGCGGGTGCCGCCGGGCGCGGACGCCGCCGAGGCGACGAAGCTGCTCGAAGCGCACCTGGAGGCGCACACGCCGTGGGGGGCGCGGGTGCAGACCGAGCAGATCGGTCAGGGCCAGCCGTTCAGCGCCGACACCACGAGCCCGGCGTACGCGGCGATGGCCGAGGCGATGGCGGTGGCCTACCCCGGCCAGGAGATGCAGTACGCCGGCCAGGGCGGCTCCATCCCGCTGTGCAACGCCCTCGCGGCGCTCTACCCGCGCGCGGAGATCCTCCTGATCGGTCTGAGCGAGCCGGAGGCCCAGATCCACGCGGTCAACGAGAGCGTCTCCCCGGAGGAACTGGAGCGGCTCTCGGTGGCGGAGGCCCTGTTCCTGCGCACGTACGCGGCGAGCTGAGCCGCGCGCGCTGCTCTCGACAGAGGGGCCTCGCCCGGCGCGCGGGGCCCGGGTCGGTGATGCCGGGCCTTCAACCCGGACCGGCACCTGACCGTCACCGCGCTCCACCGGCTCGCCGCGCTCGACGCGGACGTGGCCTGCTTCGGCCACGGTGACCCGCTGACCCGGCGGGCGTCCGCCGCGCTGCGCGCAGCGGCTGACAGCCATCGACCCACGCCCTGAGGACGGGGATCATGCCCCGGTCCCCGCGTCCGACCGCTTCAGCCGAGGGGAACCCCGGCCTCCAGGTAGAGCGCGGCGCCCCGCTCACGCGCCCGCAGCGCCCAGCGCAGTCGCTCGTAGCGGACCGGGGGCAGCAGGTCGGCGGCCTCCTCCTCGGTGACGAAGCGCCAGCCGCGCAGTTCGGGGCCGGGCAGGAGCAGGCCCTCGACCGCCGCGGAGTCGAGCCGGCCACCGTCGAAGAGCAGGCGCAGCCCGCCGTATCCGGGAGGCATCGGCCGCTCCCAGTCGACGACGAGCAGCCGGGGTACGTCGTCCAGCCGGACGCCGGTCTCCTCCTCGACCTCGCGCATGCCCGCGCGCGCGGGCGCCTCGCCCCGCTCCACGACCCCGCCGGGGAACTCCCAGCCGGGCTTGTAGGTCGGGTCGACGAGCAGGACGCGGTCCCGCTCGTCGAAGAGCAGCACCCCGGCGGCCAGTGTCTCGGCGGTCGGCTCGGGGGTCTGCACGATGTCGCAGGCGCCCACCGACCCACTGCCGACGGCCTCGGCGATGCGGACGGCGGTCTGGTACGGGGTGAGGTCGCTGGAGTCGACCGGGTGGGCGTCCGCGGTGAGCCAGCCGGCGAGGGCGGCGCGGTACGGCTCGATGTGGTCGTACGACCACTGCCGCACCCTTATCTCGGCGTCGGGGAGGTCGGGCGGGAGTTCCCGCTCGGCTATTCGCTCGCGCAGGATCGTTTCCGCCGGGGCCAGCAGCACATGCCGGACGGCGATCCGGCGGGCGGCGAGGCCACCGAAGATCTCGTCGCGGTACTCCTGGCGCAGCAGGGTCATGGGGACGACCAGGGTGCCGCCCAGCTCCCCGAGGAGCGCCGCCGCGGTGTCGATCACGAGCCGGCGCCAGATCGGCAGGTCCTGGAAGTCGCCGACCTCGGCGAGTCGTTTGGGCGGCAGCAGCTGCGGGAGCGCCGCCCCGACGACTTCGGGGTCGAAGAGCGTGCTGTTCGGGATCAGGTCGATCAGTTCCCGTGCGGTGGTCGTCTTTCCCGCACCGAACGCGCCGTTGATCCAGACGACGGTCACGTTTCCCCCTCTGCTGCCGGCCCCTGTGGCTTGCCCGATCCACCCTGCCACGGAAACCGCCTCCCGTTGAGGGCGCGTGAACGCCGCGGCGCCGGCCCCCGGGAGGTGGGGACCGGCGCCGCGGCCGGGTGCGCAAGCCGTCGGTCGGACGGAATCCGTCAGTCGTTCTGGCCCAGGGCGTTCTCGTCGACCGCGAGGCTCTCGCTGGCGATCGTGTGGTCGAGGGTGCTGAGGGTGTCCCCCACGTTCAGTCCGTCGAGGTCCTCACCGCCGAGGCCGTGCGAGGGGGTGATCGCCGCGACGACGAACCCGGTGGCGAGGGAGGCGATGGCGAGCATGCTGCGCTTCTTCATGCCCTGATCAACTGCGCAGCCCGCGTGAGGTCACGCACCGACCGCGACACGCCGCGGAGCTGGCGGGACGCCCCGGTGAGGGAACGTTTTTCCAGTCCGGCCGTCCGGGGCTCCGCTCAGACCCCGGCCGCCGTCATCTCCGGCCCGCTCGCCAGCGCCGCGGCGGCCGCCCCCACCAGGCCGGCGTCGGTGCTCATCTGCGCGGGCACCACGGCCAGGTTCCGCACGAAGGACAGGGTGGCGTAGTCGGCGAGGGACCGCCGCAGGGGCGTGAACAGGACGTCGCCCGCCTTGCCGACACCGCCGCCGATCACCGCGATGTCGATCTCGACGAGGGTCGCGGTGGCGGCGATACCGGCGGCCAGTGCCTGCGCGGCCCGCTCGAAGGAGGCCACGGCGACGGAGTGACCCGCACGGGCCGCGGCGGCCACGGCGGCGGCGGAAGTGTCGCCGTCCGGGCCGGGCAGCCAGCCGTTCTCCAGGGCGCGCCGGGCGATGTTCGGCCCACTGGCGATGCGTTCCACGCACCCGCGCGCCCCGCACGGGCACGGGTCGCCGTCGAGATCGACGCTGATGTGGCCGATGTGCCCGGCGTTGCCGGTCGGGCCCGGGTGCAGCCGGCCGCCGAGGACCAGACCGCCACCTACCCCGGTGGACACCACCATGCACAGCGCGTTGTCATGGCCGCGGGCGGCGCCCTGCCAGTGCTCGGCGGCGGTGATCGCCACACCGTCGCCGATCAGCTCGACGGGGAGGCTCCCGGTGGCCGCCCGTACTCGCTCGACCAGCGGATAGTTCCGCCAGCCGGGCACGTTGACGGGGCTCACCGTGCCGGCGGAGGCGTCCACCGGGCCGGCGCTGCCGATGCCGAGGGCGCGGGCACGTCCCCACAGCGGCGAGGCCGTCAGGTCCCCGAGCACCTCCTCGACGGCCCGCATCACGGTGTCGCCGTCCTGCTGGGCGGGCGTGGGCCGCTGGGCGCGGACCAGGATCGCGCCGTCGCCGTCCACCAGCGCGCCGGCGATCTTGGTGCCGCCGATGTCCAGTGCGGCCACGAGGTCGGTGTGCATCAGTCTCGGTTCTCCCCGTCAACCATCGAGAAAAGGGCTGGCCGGTCCAGCGGTGGGGACGTGGGCCGGGATTGCGGTCGACAGTCTCTCCCGCATCTGACAACGTTGTCCAGGCCCTATGCTCGACGGCACATCCTCACCCGCCTCCATGGACGCGAGCACCGCCGGCGTCACCATGGACCACAGGACAGGACCCGCACCGTGCCCGAGACGCCCCGCCGCGCAGTCGGCATCTCCGCGAACCGCTACGGCAATCGTCCCACCATGAAGGACGTGGCGGCACGCGCCGGGGTCGGACTGAAGACCGTCTCCCGCGTGGTGAACGGCGAGCCGGGGGTCACGCCGGAGACGGAGCGGCGCGTCCAGGAGGCCATCGACGCGCTCGGCTTCCGCCGCAACGACAGCGCGCGCGTCCTGCGCAAGGGCCGCACCGCCACCGTCGGCCTGGTCCTCGAAGACCTCGCCGACCCGTTCTACGGCCCCCTCAGCCGGGCCGTGGAGGAGGTGGCGCGGGCGCACGGCGCGCTGCTCATCAACGGCTCCAGCGCCGAGGACCCCGACCGGGAACAGGAGCTGGCACTGGCGTTGTGCGCGCGCCGGGTGGACGGCCTCGTCGTCATCCCGGCCGGTGACGACCACCGCTATCTGGAACCGGAGATCAAGGCGGGCGTGGCGACGGTGTTCGTGGACCGGCCGGCCGGGCGGATCGACGCCGACTGTGTGCTGTCGGACAACTTCGGCGGGGCCCGGGAGGGCGTCGCCCACCTCGTGGCGCACGGGCACCGCAGGATCGGCTTCATCGGGGACATGCCGCGCATCCACACCGCGGCCGAGCGGCTGCGGGGCTACCGGGCGGCGATGGAGGACGCGGGGACAGCCGTCGAGGACGCCTGGACGTCCCTGGGCGCCACCGATCCCTGGCGGGTCCGCCGGGCCGCCGAGCAGATGCTGTCCGGGCCGTCGCCGGTCACCGCCGTCTTCTCCGGCAACAACCGGGTGACGGTCACCGTGATCCGGGTGCTCGCCGAGCAGAGCCGCGGTGTCGCCCTCGTGGCCTTCGACGACCTGGAGCTGGCCGACCTCCTCCAGCCGGGCGTCACGGTGGTCGCGCAGGACGCCGCCGCCATCGGCCGTACCGCCGCGGACCGGCTGTTCCGGCAGCTGGACGGCACGCAGATCGCGCCCGAGCGCATCGAACTGCCCACCCGGCTCATCACGCGCGGCTCGGGCGAGCTGCCCCCGGCGGACTGAGTCCGGCGTGGAGGAGTCCGCGGAGGACCGCACGCTGGAGGCGCTGGGGCTGGCCGACGCCCCGCGCGACCACCCGCTGATGTACCCCGGCGTCCGGCCGGCGGAGTCCGGACTGCTCGACGGGGACCGGCTGTTGCCGCTGGACCGCCTGACGTTCCCGGACCGGACACCCCTGCTGGCCGTCGGCTCCAACGCCTGCCCCGGTCAACTGCGGCACAAGATGGCCGAGTTCGGTCTCACCTCGCCGGTCCCCATGGTCCGGGCCCGGGTCACGGGCATCGACGTGGGGGTGTCGGCGCATGTGAGCATCCTGGGCTACGTGTCCGCGTCCCCCGTCCACGCACCCGGTGTCACACGGGAGTTGTTCGTCATCTGGCTGGACTCCGAGCAGCTCGCCGTCGTCGACGCGACCGAGCCGAACTTCGACCGGGTCCGGCTGCCCGAACCGTCGGTACGCGTCGAACTGGACGACGGCGGGACCCTGTCCGGGGTGTTCGCGTACGTCAACCGTCACGGGGTCCTGCACAACGGGGACCAAGTGCCGCGCAGCCATCCGGGACAGCACGCCCTGATCAGCGAACTCCTCGCCGCTTCCACCGAGTTGAGGCGGATGTTCGGCGTGACGCCGGAGGAGTTCTGCGTTCGCGCCAGGGCCGACGCGCGTCTCTGCGAGCGCGGTACACAGCTGTTCGCGAAGGAGGGGATGGTGACACGTTCCGGACTGGAGCACCTCCGCATCCGTTAGGATCATCACACGGCATCGCGTGTCGGTCACCGACTGGGTGAGGCATGGAGGTGCCCGTGAGTTTGCCTTACGGAGGCATTCCACACATGTCTGTAGAGCTGAACCACACGATCGTCCACTCCCGTGACAACCGTGAGTCCGCCGAGTTCCTCGCCCACGTCCTGGGACTCGAAGTCGGAGCCGAGTGGGGCCCGTTCATCCCGGTCGGAACCAGCAACGGCGTCACCCTCGACTTCGCCACCATCCCGGCGGAGTCCATCACCATCCAGCACTACGCGTTCCTCGTCTCCGACGAGGAGTTCGACGCGGCCTTCGCGCGGATCAGGGAAGCCGGGATCACGTACTTCGCCGATCCGCACGGGAAGCAGCCGGGTGAGATCAACCACCATCACGGCGGCCGGGGCCTGTACTTCATGGATCCCGCGGGGCACGGGATGGAGATCATCACCACTCCGTACACCTTTCCCGAGCAGTAGCCGGGACTGAACACCCGACGGCCGGCCGGAGCGGCCCACGCTCCGGCCGGCCCTCCCGCTTTCCGGCGGCTACTGCCCGGAGGCCGTCAGGCCGCCCCGGCGGGGGGCCGCGAAGCCCTCCAGAGCGGCCCGCGTGAGCCCGGTCGCGTCGTTCACCTCGGCCGCGTCGAGGGCGCCGCAGTCCAAGCCGCGCAGCAGGTAGCCGCCGAGGGCCTTGGCGGTCGCCGGCTCGTCCATCACGTCGCCGCCGGCCCGGTCGGCGTACCGGGAGAGCCGCTCCGCGGCCTGCGCGAACCCCTCGCGGTAGAAGGCGAAGACCGCCGCGTAACGGGTCGGGACGTGGCCGGGGTGCATGTCCCAGCCCTGGTAGTAGGCGCGGGCGAGGGCACGGCGGGTGAGGCCGTAGTGCAGGCGCCACGCGTCGTGGACCTGGCCGGTGGGGCCGACCGGCAGCACGTTCGTGGAGCCGTCGCAGACGCGTACGCCGGTGCCGGCGGCGGCGACCTGCATGACGGCCTTGGCATGGTCGGCGACCGGATGGTCACTGGCCTGGTGGGCGGCGGAGACACCGAGGCAGGCGCTGTAGTCGAAGGTGCCGTAGTGCAGACCGGTGGCGCGGCCCTCGGCGGCCTGGATCATGCGGGCGACGGTGGCGGTGCCGTCGGCGGCGAGGATGGCCTGGCTGGTCTCGATCTGGATCTCGAAGCCGAGCCGGCCGGGGGTGAGTCCGCGCGTCTTCTCGAAGGCCTCCAGGAGCCGGACCATCGCGGTGACCTGCTCCGGGTAGGTCACCTTCGGCAGGGTGAGCACCAGTCCGCCGGGCAGGCCGCCGGCCTCCATCAGGCCGGTGAGGAAGATGTCCAGGGTGCGGATGCCCCGGTCGCGGACGGCGGCCTCCATGCACTTCATGCGGATGCCCATGTAGGGGGCGGCCGTGCCGTCGGCGTACGCCTCGGCGATCAGCCGGGCGGCACGGGCGGCCGCCTCGTCCTCCTCTGCGTCCGGGCGGGGGCCGTAGCCGTCCTCGAAGTCGACGCGCAGGTCCTCCACCGGCTCGCGTTCCAGCTTGGCGCGCACGCGCGTGTACACGGGCTCGGCGAGTTCGCCGGACAGGCCGAGGACGGCGGCGAACGACGCGGCGTCGGGGGCGTGTTCGTCGAGCGCGGCGAGGGCCCGGTCGCCCCAGGAACGCAGGGTGCCGGCGGCGAAGGCGTCCGCGGGGACGTAGACGGTGTGGACGGGCTGGCGGGTGCCGGGGTCGCCCGGGTAGCGGCGTTCGAGTTCGGCGTCGACCGGGGCGAGGGAGGCGCTGATCTCCTCGCTGACGGCACCCGCGAGGCTCGTCGACACCGTCTCCTGCTGACCCTGACCCATTCCCACACCCTTCTGTTTTCCGCTGTACGGAATCAACAATCCGTTGAATGAAGCTAACCGTGGGGCTTCTCACGGGTCAACACCCTGTCCACGCCCTGGGCCCGCCCGTCCCCTCCCTCCCTCGGCCCACTTCCGCCGCTGGGCCCCCTTCCGTTCGCGCGTTCGTACACTCACCCTGGCGTACGAGGGTGAAAGGGGGCCACTTGGCGGACAGCACACGACTCACGCGGCGCGCGGGACTGAGGACCGTGGCGGCGGCCGCCGTCGGGGTTCCGCTGATCGGCACGCTCCGGGCCTCTTCGGCGGTCCGGGTCTCCTCGGCCGAAGACGAGTCGATCAGGGAGGCCACCGCCGTGCCGGACCTGGACGTCATGACCTACAACCTCCGGTTCCCCAGCACGAGGGAACCCCACAGCTGGGCGGCCCGCCGTCCGGTGATGCGCGCCCTGCTGCGCGCGGCGGCACCCCACGTCATCGGCACCCAGGAGGGCGAACCGCCCCAGCTGCGCGACATCCAGGCCGATCTGGGACCCCACTACGACTGGATCGGCACCGGACGCGGCGGCGGCGACGAGGAGTCGATGGCCGTCTTCTACGACACCCGGCGGCTCACCCCGGTCGAGCACGCCCACTTCTGGCTCTCCGACACCCCGGCCGTGCGCGGCTCCAACACGTGGGGCGGGGCCCATCCCCGCATGGTCACCTGGGTCCGGTTCCGCGATCTCAAGGCGGCCGGACGGCAGTTCTGCCTCGTCAACACCCACCTCGACCACGCCGGCCGGTACGCCCGTGAACGCGCCGCCGCGCTGATCGTCGAGCGGATCGCCGCGTTCGATCCCGGTCTGCCTCTGCTGGTGACCGGCGATTTCAACGCCGCGCACCGCAGCGCGATCCACGACACCCTGCTCGGCGGCGGCCTCGTCGACACCTGGGACACGGCGGAGCGGCGCGGCCCGGCGTACGGGACGTTCCACGCGTACCGGGGTCCGCAGCCGGGCGGGGACCGCATCGACTGGATCCTGGCGACGCCGGGGATCACGGTCCGCAGGACGTGGATGGACACCTTCTCGCTGGACGGCCGGTACCCCAGCGACCATCTGCCGGTGTGCGCCTCGGTGAGCCTGGGATGAGGGGCACCGAAACAGGCCGAGGCCCCCGTGACCGGCTCGGTCACGGAGGCCTCGTACAGCGGCGGTCGGGGATCAGCCCTTGCGGGTGTTGATCTCCTCGGTGAGCTGCGGGACGACGTCGAAGAGGTCGCCGACGACGCCGTAGTCGACGAGGTCGAAGATCGGGGCCTCGGCGTCCTTGTTGACGGCCACGATCGTCTTCGAGGTCTGCATGCCGGCGCGGTGCTGGATGGCGCCGGAGATGCCGTTGGCGATGTAGAGCTGCGGCGAGACGGACTTGCCGGTCTGGCCGACCTGGTTGGTGTGCGGGTACCAGCCGGCGTCCACCGCGGCACGCGAGGCGCCGACGGCCGCGCCGAGCGAGTCGGCGAGGGCCTCGATGATCGCGAAGTTCTCCGCGCCGTTGACGCCACGGCCGCCGGAGACGACGATCGCGGCCTCGGTCAGCTCCGGGCGCCCGGTCGACTCGCGCGGGGTGCGGCCGGTGACCTTGGTGCCGGTCGCCTGGGCGGAGAAGGTCACCGCGAGGGCCTCGACCGCACCGGCGGCCGGAGCTGCCTCGACGGCGGCGCTGTTCGGCTTCACCGTGATGACCGGGGTGCCCTTGACGACACGGGAGGTGGTGGTGAAGGACGCGGCGAACACCGACTGGGTGGCCACCGGGCCCTCGTCGCCGGCCTCGATGTCGACGGCGTCGGTGATGATGCCGGAGCCGGTGCGCAGCGCGAGGCGGGCGGCGATCTCCTTGCCCTCCGCGGAGGAGGACACCAGCACCGCGGCCGGGGAGACGGCCTCGACGGCGGCCTGGAGGGCGTCCACCTTCGGTACGACGAGGTAGTCGGCGTACTCGGAGGCGTCGTGCGTGAGGACCTTGACCGCACCGTGCTCGGCGAGGACGGCGGCGGTGTCGGCGGCGCCGCTGCCCAGGGCCACGGCGACGGGCTCACCGATACGGCGGGCCAGGGTCAGCAGCTCCAGGGTGGGCTTGCGGACGGCACCGTCCACGTGGTCGACGTAGACGAGAACTTCAGCCATGGGATTGCTCTCCTGCGAAACGAAGTTGAGGGGCGGTCGGCGAAGGGCCTTTAGATGAACTTCTGGCCCGCGAGGAACTCGGCGAGCTGCTTGCCGCCCTCGCCCTCGTCCTTGACGATCGTGCCGGCGGTGCGGGCCGGACGCGCGGTCGCGGACTCGACCTTCGTCCAGGCGCCGTCCAGGCCGACCTCCTCCGCCTCGATGTCGAGGTCGGACAGGTCCCAGGACTGAACCGGCTTCTTCTTGGCGGCCATGATGCCCTTGAAGGACGGGTAACGCGCCTCGCCCGACTGGTCGGTGACCGACACGACGGCCGGCAGGGAGGCCTCCAGCTGCTCGGAGGCGGCGTCGCCGTCACGGCGGCCCTTGACGGTGCCGTCCTCGACGGAGACCTCGGAGAGCAGGGTGACCTGCGGGACGCCCAGGCGCTCGGCGACCAGGGCCGGAACCACACCGGCGGTGCCGTCGGTGGAGGCCATGCCGGAGATGACCAGGTCGTAGCCGGCCTTCTCGATCGCCTTGGCCAGCACCAGCGAGGTGCCGATGGCGTCGGTGCCGTGCAGGTCGTCGTCCTCGACGTGGATCGCCTTGTCGGCGCCCATGGACAGGGCCTTGCGCAGCGCGTCCTTGGCGTCCTCGGGGCCCACCGTCAGGACGGTGATCTCCACGTCGTCGTCGGAGTTCTCGGAGATCTGCAGCGCCTGCTCGACCGCGTACTCGTCGAGCTCGGAGAGCAGACCGTCCACGTCGTCCCGGTCGACGGTCAGGTCATCGGCGAAGTGCCGGTCGCCAGTGGCGTCGGGCACGTACTTCACAGTGACAACGATCCTCAAGCTCACGCCGGCTCTCCTACTGCATCGTCAGTTCTGGCTGCCTTCTTTCAGGCAGCATAGGCGCCACAAGCGGCCGATCCCGATCGGGACGGCCTGCGCTCCCGAACGAAATATTACTCGTCAGTACACCCAGTTCCTGCCCGCTAAGCAAGCGCTTTGAACTGTGACCTCCGCAACGCAGCGTAACCGGAACGCGCGGGCCCCGCAGGAGCGCCGGACAGTGATCAATCCCGCAGGGCGGTGAAACGCCCCTGGTGGTAGAGCAGCGGGCGGCCGGCGCCCGTGGGGTCGCCCAGGACCACCTCGGCCAGCACGATCCGGTGGTCCCCCGCGGGCACGCGCGCGACGACCCGGCACACCAGCCAGGCCAGCACGTCGTCCAGTACAGGAACGCCCTCGGGGCCCGCACGCCAGGACGTCGGCGCACCGAACCGGTCGGCGCCGCTGCGCGCGAAGGTCGCGGCCAGCTCCCGCTGATGGTCGCCGAGTATGTGCACGCCGACATGGCCGGCCACGGAGACCGCAGGCCAGCTGGAGGCGCCGGTGCCGATCCCGAAGGACAGCATCGGCGGCTCGGCGGAGACGGAGGTCAGGGAGGTGGCGGTGAAACCGGCCGGCCCGCCGTCGCCGGGCGCCGTGATCACGGCCACGCCGGCCGCGTGGCGGCGGAAGACCGAGCGCAGCAGGTCGGGAGAGGCGAGCTGAGGGGCACCGATGCCGGGCGTGGCCGTCATGAAGTCGTCCTGGTCCTTCTGCCGGGGGTGAGAAGCGGATGCGCGGCTGCTCAACGGCCCGGACAGCGCGCGCTCGCGGTACGGACGAGGTCGACGTGCGCCTGTCCGTGGAGAAGGAGTTCCTCAGGCATACGGTCAGGCTGACGATAGGTGGCGCGTGCAGTCAAGCGCGTTCCGGCATCCGGGAGCCGGCTCACCGTCTGCGCCACGGAGTCACACCGCCTCGCCCAGGGCCGCGATCACATCGGCCTTGCGGGGCTGTCCGCTGGCCCGGCGCACGACGTGGCCGTCGGCGTCCAGGACCAGCACGGTCGGGGTCTTGAGGACGGCGAGTTCCCGGACGAGGTCGAGGCGCGCCTCCGCGTCGATCTCGATGTGGGTGACGCCGGGAACCAGGTCCGCCACCTCGCCGAGTATCCGGCGGGTCGCCCGGCAGGGCGCGCAGAAGGCACTGGAGAACTGCACGAGCGTCGCCCGCTCGCCCAGTTCACCGCCCAGCCGTTCGGCCCCGAGCCGCTGTCCGTCGTCGCGCCCGCGCACGCGCACCCTCCCGCTCCGTCGTCGGTGCACCACTCCGTAAGCGCTCGCCACCGCGAGCACCGCCACGCACACCATGAGTCCGTTCATCATCCGCACAAGCATTCACGGGACTGCAAAGATTCCCGCCCCCCCTGGCGTCCGAGATGCGGAATGCTTGATTCATGGACATTGATGCGAGAGGGCCGCGATTCGGGGCTGCCGTCACGACCGTCGTACTGGCGGTCGTACTGATCACCCAGAACCCCTGGCTGCTGGCCTGGCAGACGCTGGCGTTCGCGCTCGGCGCGGCCGGCGGGGTCGGCCGCTCGCCCTACGGCTGGGCGTTCCGGGTGGCCGTCCGGCCGAGGCTCGGGCCGCCCACCGCGTTCGAGGCGCCGCAGCCGCCACGGTTCGCCCAGGCGGTGGGGCTGGCCTTCGCGGGTGTGGGTCTGCTCGGTTTCGCCCTGGGCGCAAGCTGGTTGGGGCTGGCGGCGACCGGGGCGGCGCTCGCGGCGGCGTTCCTCAATGCCGCTTTCGGATACTGCCTGGGCTGCGAGATGTACCTGCTCGTACGGCGGGTGACGGTACGAGCGTAGTAAAGGCGAGCTAAAGCCCCAGGTGGATCAAGGGAGCGGACGTGACGAGAATCTCGCGGCTGACGGGCGCGAAGACTGGCTACCCGGCCGTTCTTCGGGCACGATCTGCGAGATGCCGTAAACCTACGGCTGCGTAACTTTGCCGCCGGGGAGCCGCTCCCGGGCAGAGATCAGGAAGGGTTCGCCTCGCCCATGGCAGAGCTTGTCTACCGCCCCGTCGTCGGCCTCGCCCAGACACTGTTCAAGGTGTGGGACCTCAAGATCGACTGCCAGGGGTCGGAGAACATCCCGCGCTCGGGCGGAGCCGTACTGGTGAGCAACCACATCAGCTACCTCGACTTCATCTTCAACGGCCTCGCGGCGCTCCCGCAGAAACGTCTCGTTCGCTTCATGGCGAAGGAGTCCGTCTTCCGCCACAAGGTCTCCGGCCCGCTGATGCGCGGCATGAAGCACATTCCGGTGGACCGCAAGCAGGGCGAGGCCGCCTACGCCCACGCGCTGGACTCGCTGCGTTCCGGTGAAATCGTCGGCGTCTTCCCCGAGGCCACCATCTCGGAGTCGTTCACGCTGAAGACCTTCAAGTCCGGCGCCGCGCGCCTGGCCCAGGAGGCGGGCGTGCCGCTGGTACCGATGGCGGTGTGGGGGACACAGCGGCTGTGGACCAAGGGCCACCCTCGCAACTTCAAGCGCAGCCACACCCCGATCACCATGCGGGTCGGCGAGGCGCTCGAAGCCTCCCGCGACAAGTACGCGGGCGCGATCACCCGTCAGGTGCGCGAGCGGGTCCAGGAACTGCTGGAGGCCGCCCAGCGCGCCTACCCGGTCCGTCCCAAGGACGCGAACGACACCTGGTGGATGCCGGCCCATCTCGGCGGTACGGCGCCGACGCCCGAGCAGGTGCGCGCGGCCGAGGCCCGCTGACCTCCGCCCCCGCCCCCGGGGGCCGGCGCGGCAGCCGATAGGGTCCCGGCCAGGAACCGGAAGCCCGGAGCCCGTGGCCCGGTGCGGCCGCCCGCCGGGCTTCGTCTGGTCAGCGCCGGGATCAGTCAGTTCGCCCCATGGCGTCAGCCCGCCTCCTACGAAGTGGCCGTCGCCTTCACCAACTTCGCCTCGAACCACGTGGGTTGCGGGGCGCAGCCGCTCAAGGCGCCGAAGGGGGCCGGCCCGGCCGATCCCGCCGAGAAGAAGCCGAAGACGATTCCACTCGACGCCGCCCGTGACACGCCGTGCGGCTGGCTGGCCGACGCGGGGCTGCCGGATCCGACGCGCTGGGAGCTCGATGGCCGGCTCAACGACGAGGCGCTGACCGGCCGTTGCGACCTGATCACCGCGGACGACCTCACCGATGGCCGCCCCAGGAGGATGCGCTTCATCGCCTGGTTCGGTGACTGGAGCACCCGCCTCGTGACCGATGACGATCTCTACAGCCCTGATTTGACGGCCAGTGCCCGCTGCGGCGGTGAAGCCGCCCACTTCGCGCTCGACGCCTCCGAGGACATCCCGGACGTCGACGCGGCGAAGCAGCGGGCGCTGCTGGACGCGTTCGCCCGGGTTCAGGCGGAACGGCGGGGCTGCACGGACCTGAAAGCCGCCGGCTGACGCCCGGAGGTCACCTGGTCATCCAGAGCGCCCGTACGTAGCTGTTGTCGATGACCTGCCGCAGGGCGGAGGCGCGCGCCACTGGTATCCGCCGGGCCGCCGCCCAGGCGTCCAGCACGTTGTTCAGCTGGTGCCGGGCATCCATGAGATTCCTGTCCGCCCGCCCCGAGGGCTTACGCGCGGCGATGGAAGTCATCGGCGGCCGGCTGTTCAACTGCCGCTGCTGCGCGAGGTAGACGCCGGGGGTGTAACGGCGCACGGCCGCGTCGTAGGCGGTGAGGTCGGGGATGGTGCCGTCGCGGGCGTACAGGGACCGGTACGCCATCAGGGCGCCTATGCGATCCGTCATGTTCTCGATGTCATGGTCGACCCAGTACGTCCGGGGCGCATCGTAGCCAGCGCTGCTCTTGCTCGGCTTCGGATGATAGCCGGAGTCGGTGCCCTGTCCGTCGAGCCGTTCCAGACAGTAGGCGAACCAGGCGCGCTCGGCGGCGTAGAGGATCGCGAACGCCTGGGGATTCTTGGCGAGTTCGGGGAGCAGGTCCTCGGGGTCGGCTGCGGCTCGGCCGTGGGAGAAGTCGACGTGGGGCTCACCGGGGGCGAGGAATCGGCCGTATTTCGTCCAGCCCTCGCCGTCCGGACGGGCCGACTCGGCGGGGACGGCGGGCCTGTCGGCGCCGTCGATTTCGCCCCCGAAGACGCGCAGGTGCTGGTCGACGACGTACTCGGCGAGCATGCGGGCAACGCCGGGTGCCATGCCGTCGGGTACTTCGGCGAGGTCGTTCAGGACGGCGACCACCCCGAAGGCCGCGCGGGCCTGCGCGAGGGTGTGCGGTGTGTCCGGGCCGGTGGCGCGGGTGGCCGCGTACACGACCGCGCCGAGTGCCTGCCCGCCGTCTGAGCAGGGATGTTCGTGCGCGAGGAGCCGGCGCACCGCGTCGAGGCGGTTCAGGTCGTCACCCGGGTCGAGGGCGCGGGTCGCGGCCGCGGGGTTCTCGGCGAGGGCGCGGGTGGTGGCGGGGACCTCCTGGCAGGGCGGGCCGTCGTCCTGGCCGGCGAGCGCCAGGGGCACGGCGACGCCGGTGGCGACCAGGGCGAGGGCTACGGCGGAGGTGAGCAGCCGGTGTCTCTTCAGCCGGCCGAGGAGTGTGGGTGGTGCGGGGTCCGCCGACTGCCCGGTCTCCTGCCGCAGTTCGCCGTTCCGGTCCGCAGCGTCGCTCCCGTCCGCCTCGGCCTCTCGGGCCTCTCCCCCATTGCGCATGCCGGGGAGGTTAGCGACTGCGACCGGCCGGGTGTGCGGCGGGGTGTCAGAGCGTGGTGGGAAGCGCCTTCCAGAGGTGGGGGCGGTCG
>NZ_JARGEF010000068.1:0-34334 GCF_033794725.1 Streptomyces sp. ID05-39B
CACCACCAACCCCGCACCCTCACCCCAACCAGTGCCATCAGCCGACTCCGCGAACGCCTTGCACCGCCCATCAGCCGACAACCCACGCTGCCGGGAGAATTCGACGAGCATTCCCGGTGAGGACATCACGGTCACGCCACCGGCCACCGCGAGAGAGCATTCGCCGCTGCGCACCGCCTGAGCGGCCTGGTGCATCGCCACCAGCGACGACGAACACGCCGTGTCCACCGTCACCGCCGGCCCCTCCAGACCAAGGAAGTACGCCAGCCGACCGGACGTGACACTCCCGGTGTTTCCGGTGAGCACGTATCCGTCGACCCCGCCGTGCGGAGTGTCGAGCCGCGGGCCGTAGTCGCCGGCCATGGCGCCGATGAACACGCCCGTGTCGCTGCCGCGCAGCGAACCGGGCTCGATGCCGGCGTCCTCCAACGTCTCCCACATGGTCTCCAGCAGCAACCGCTGCTGCGGATCCATCGCGAGCGCCTCGCGCGGCGAAACCCCGAAGAACCCGGCGTCGAAACCGGCGATGTCGTCGAGGAAGCCGCCATGCCGAACGTAGGTCCGCCCGGAGGTCTCCGGGTCCGGGTCGAACAGGTTGTCCAGGTCCCAGTCACGGTCTCGCGGCAGCCCGGACACAGCGTCCCGGCCCGACCTCACCAGCTCCCACAGTTCGTCCGGCGACGATGCGCCACCGGGAAACCGGCACCCCATCCCGACGACGGCGATCGGATCATCGGCGCTGCCGTCGTCGGCTGCCCGGACGCCCACCGCGTCATCCGCATCGCTGTGCCCTGTGAGCTGCGCATACAGGTACGCCGCGAACCGGTCGGGGGTGGGATGGTCGAACACCAGCGATCCGGGCAGGACCAGTCCCAGCTCCGTGGAGAGCCCGGCGCACAGCTCGACCGCGGTGAGCGACGTCAGCCCGAGGTCCTTGAACGACGTCAGCGGCGTCATGTCGACCGCGTCGTATCCCAGGACAGCAGCGAGGTGCGTGCGCACCAGGGCAAGCAGGCCCTCACGGTCTCGGACGGGTGCCGGCTCCGCGACGGGTGCGGCCTCTCGCGCTTCGCCGATCCAGTGCCGGCGGCGCTGAAAGGCGTAGGTGGGCAGCGCGACCCTGCGGCCGCCGTTGAGCAGCGGCGTCCAGTCCACCGCTGCCCCCGTGGCATGCAGGGTGCCGAGCGCCCTGAGCAGCGTAAGGACTTCCGCCTGCCCGGCGCGCATCATGGACACCGCCGCCGGTGCCTGCTCGGCGAGAGTCTCGCGGGCCATGCCGGTGAGTACGGGGTCGGGACCGAGTTCGAGGCATCGGGAGACGCCCGCGTCGTGCAGGGTGCGAATGCCGTCGGCGAAGCGGACGGTGCCGCGGATCTGGCGTGCCCAGTAGCCCGGGTCGGTCAGCTCGTCCGTGGTGGCGGCCCGCCCGGTGAGGTTCGAGATGACGGGGATCTGGGGTGCGTGGAAGGTCAGCCCGCGGATGGTGTCGGCGAACTCGCCCAGGATCGCGTCGAGATGGTGGGAGTGGAACGCGTGGCTGACGTTCAGCTGCTTGGTCTTGGCTCCCTTGGCGCGGAAGGATTCCGCCATCGCGAGCACCAGGTCGCCGTCGCCGGAGATCACCACCGAGTGGGGCCCGTTGACGGCGGCGATGCTCACCCCTGACTCGGGCAGCAGCTCCCGCACGTCCTCCTCACCGGCGTTGATGGCGACCATCGCCCCACCGGACGGCGCCGACTGCATCAACCGTCCGCGTGCCGCGACGAGCGTGCAGGCGTCGGACAGCGAGAGCACCCCCGCGACGTGCGCGGCGGTGACCTCACCGATCGAATGGCCGATCAGGTGCGTCGGACGTACTCCGAACGACTCCCCCAGCCTGAACAACGCCGTCCCCAGTGCGAACAGCGCCGCCTGCGTGTACCGGGTCCGGCCCAGCAGGTCCGCGTCGGACCACACGATCTCCCGCAGCCCTCTGCCCAGCAACGGATCCAGTTGCGCGCACACCGCGTCGAAGGAGTCGGCGAACACCGGGAACCGTGCGTACAGATCCCGTCCCATGCCGGTTCGTTGCGCACCCTGTCCGGTGAACATGAAGGCCGTGCCGCCCTCGCAGACCACACCGGACACGACATTCGGCGCCGGCTCGTTCGCTGCCAGCGCGGTCAGGCCATCGCTCAACTCGGCCGTGTCGGTGCCGATCACGACGGCCCGGTGCGCGAGCGCCGCGCGGGTCGTCGCCAGCGAGAACCCGATGTCGAGGGGGTCCGGATCGTCCTGTGCGGCGACATGAGCGGCCAGCCGCTCGGCCTGGGCGTGCAAGGCCTGCACGGTGCCGCCCGACACCAGCCACGGAATCGTGCCCGCCTCCGCGGGGCGGCCCTCCTCGGCCGGCGGGGCCTTTGGTGCCTGCGCGAGCAGCAGATGGCAGTTCGTCCCGCCCATCCCGAACGACGACACGCCGGCCACCCGCGGTCCCTCGCCCGGCCACTCGCGTAACTCGACAGCGACCTCGATGCCCAGCTCGGTGAGCGGGACGTCGTCCGCAGGAGCGGTGAAGTTCAGACTCGCCGGCACCTGCCCACGCTGGACCGACAGCGCCGCTTTGAGGAAGCCGGCGATTCCCGCCGCGCCCTCCAGGTGCCCCACGTTGGTCTTCGCCGACCCCACCACCAGCGGCCGGTCCCGGTCGGCGAAGACCGCGGCCAGCGCCGCCGACTCCACTCGGTCCCCCACCGGTGTGCCGGTGCCGTGCAGCTCCACATATCCCACCTCGGTGGGGCTCAGCCCGGCCGCGGCGAGGGCCGCCCGCAGCATCTCCTCCTGCCCCGACCGGCTCGGCGTGGTCAGCTGCTCGCCGCCGCCGTCGTTGTTCACCGCGCCGCCGCGGATCACGCACACCACCTCGTGGCCGTACGTGAGGGCGTCCGCCAGTCGCATCAGCACCACCATGCCGGCGCCCTCGCCACGCACGTAGCCGTTGGCGCGCGCGTCGAAGGTGTAGCACCGGCCGTCCGGCGACAGCGCCCCGAACTCGCTCGCGGTCGCCGTCGACTCCGGCGAGAGGATCAGGTTCACGCCACCCGCAAGCGCCCACGCCGACTCCCCGCGGCGGACGCTCTCGTACGCCTGGTGGACGGCGACCAGAGCCGAGGACTGCGCCGAATCCATGACCACACTCGGGCCGGACAGTCCCAGGAAGTACGAGATCCGGTTCGCGAGGATGCCGCGCTGGAGCGCGGACAGGGTGAAGCCGTCGATCGCTCCCACGCCCTGGTCGCGCACCAGCCCGGCATAGTCGTCCCCCATCGCCCCGAGGAAGACGCCCGCCCGGTCACCACGCACCGCCGACGGGTCGACTCCCGCATGTTCGAGGGCTTCCCACGCCAGTTCCAGCATCAGTCGCTGCCGGGGATCCATCGCCGCGGCTTCGCGTGGCGACACCCCGAAGAAGGCAGCGTCGAAGTCCGTGACCCCATCGATCAGTCCGGCCCTGCCCACCCGTGCGCCGACGTGTACGGCGCGGTCGGCAGGTATCTCGCCGACGGCCTCCCCGCCGGCGGCAAGCAGGTCCCAGTACGCCTCGGAGGAGCTCGCGCCCGGAAGGCGGCACGACAGACCGACCACCGCGACGACGTCCTGACCACTCGTTTTCACGAAGTTCTCTGTCATGACAGCGGATTCTCACTCTGCTCTCGGGAATGCGGGCTCTGCCGGTGCCGCCGCACGCAAACCTCTCGTCCATGGGAATGCGACGAAGGTTGTAGTCGACGCGACCCGACAAGATCACCGGTGTGGGACCTTCGCCCCGAAGCATTGCTTGCCGAGTAAAGCAACCGGCAGAGTCTGGATCGAGGCCCATCCCTACGATCAATCGTGTGGAGGCATTCGTCAGTGTTGCGATTCCAGGTACTCGGCCGCCTAACCGTCACCAACGATCTGGGCGACTGCACGCCGACCGCGCCGATGGCGCGGCGTGTGTTGGCACAGCTGCTCCTGCGCGCGAACAACATCGTCATGCTCGACGCGATCATTGACGAACTGTGGGGCGACAAGCCGCCGAAGAGCGCCGTCCCCACCGCGCAGACGTACATCTACCAGCTGCGGCGTCAGTTCGAGCCGTGGGTACCAAAGGACACGGTCGAGCAGGTGCTCGCCACATGCGGCACCGGCTACATGCTCCGGGTGGACCCGGACCAGCTCGACCTGAAAGCGTTTCTCCGGCTGACCAAGCAGGGGCGCACCGCGCTGGCCGCCAGTGATCCGGCCGCGGCGGGGCGGCTGCTGCGGCAGGCGCTCGACCTCTGGTCGGGACCGGCGCTCGCCGACGTGACGGCCGGCCCGTCGATCCAGGCGCACGTCGTCCATCTCACGGAGCAGCGGGCGCATGCCGTCGAACTGCGCATCCAGGCAGACGCGATGCTGGGCCGGCACCGGGAACTCGTCGGCGAGCTGAAGGCCACACTGCTGGCCGACCCGCTCAACGAGTGGTACCACGCGCAGCTGATCAAGGCGCTGGCCTCCAGCGGCCGACGAAACGAGGCACTGGTCGCCTACCAGCACTTACGCAAGACGCTGTCGAGCGAACTCGGGCTCGAACCGTCGGAGATACTGCGGGAGCTGCACCAGGAGGTCCTGGCCGGACGCGACTCCTGGTCGGTCCGGGAGCTGTTGGAGAAGCCCCGTTCGGAGCAGGTCACTTGGTAGTTCCCCGCTCTGCGGGAAGGCCGTGGTGACGGATCGAGGATCGCCGGGAGGCGATCCTCGATCGCGCTGCCGCCCTGCTACCTGTTGTGGAGCAGCCTGCCGCCGTCGACGACAAGGGTGTGGCCGGTGATCCAGGCCGCGTCGTCCGAGAGCAGGAAGGCCACGGCCGCACCGACATCAGCGGGTGTACCGAGTCGCTTCAGCGGGACGGAGCCGACCACCTTCTCTTCCCTGCCCTCGACGGTCACCCTGGTGAAATCGGTGAGTACCGTGCCGGACGCGACGGCGTTCACCCGGACCCCGGGCGCGAGCTCGTTCGCCATCTGCTTGGTGAAGTGGTTCAGCGCCGCCTTGGCCGTCCCGTAGGAGGTGCCGTCGGGGACGGCGAGCATGCTGGCGATGGAGGAGATGTTGACGATGGCGCCGCCGTGCTCGCCGAGCCAGCCGCGCCAGGCCGCCTGCACCCAGGTCAGCGCGGTCACCAGGTTCATCTCGATGGTGTTCCGGTAGGCCGCCACGTCGGTCTCGACCAGCCGGCGGGCGTTCCTCTCCGTACCGCCGACGTTGTTCACCAGCAGATCGAGCGATCCGAACCGTTCGACGGCGGTCGCCACCGCGATCCGCTGATGCTCGGGATCGTTGGCCTCGCCCGCGACGCCGACAGCCCGTTCGTCACCGAGTTCGGCGGCTGCCTCACGCAGTTTGTCCTCACTGCGCGAGGTGATCACGACGTTCGCGCCCCGCTCGACCAGCGCGGTGGCTATACCGAAGCCGATGCCCGTCCGACCGCCGGTCACCAGCGCGGTCTTGCCCTTTAAGCTTGTCACAGTCTGTGAACCTCTCTTTGATGGTTCCACCCAGTAACCGAATTCAGTGTCGACTACCTGCCGGACGTCGGGCGAGTATGAATTCACGTGCCCTACGGCCTTTTCGGATTGACGGCCCTCTGAGAACAGGGAACGAAGGCTCTCCGGCCAAGGATTAGATCAGCTCCAGACGGCGGCAACAACCCGGTGAAGCGCCAAGTGGTGCACTGCTCTTGCCAGCCACGAATACGCCGCGAACGCGCTACGAGTAAGCCTCAAAGGAGCACGCCGACATAACGGTTTCGCCGGCCGGTGGGGAACTCTCGAAGGTCCTACTCGACGCGAGTGATGATCCCTATGGATGCCGCTTTGTTGACGGCATCGAGCCGGGAATGAGCACCCAACTTCGTGAAGATGGTCCCTAGATGGCGCTTCACCGTGCCCTCGGCGATCGTCAGCCGCCGCGATATCTGCCGGTTACTCATAGCCTTGCCCACCAGGGTAAGAATCTCCAGCTCGCGCTTGGTGAGCATGTCCGGGTAGTTCGCCGCAGAGGCGATATGGGTCAACGCCTCGGCGGATACGTGAAGGACGATGCGGAGGTCGTCGGCGCACACCGCGCGGACACTGGACACCAGGTCGGTCCGGTTCACCGACTTCGTCAGGTAGCCACGAACGCCGCAGTCGAGCAACTGGCGTACCAGCGCCGGGTCGTCGAGCGTGCCGAGGATCAGGATCCTGGCGTTCGGCGATGCGGCGCGGATGGCCTGCACCGTTTCGGTCGCCGACTCGCCCGGAATGTTGACGTCGAGCAGCACGACGTCGGGTTGTTCGATCTTGCAGTGCAGGACGCCGGCCGCGCCGCTGGCGACGTCGCCGACCACGGCCATGTCCGGTTCCGCGTCGAGCGCCTCGCACACCGCCTCGCGCAGCAGCGTATGGTCGTTGACAAGCACGATCCGAAAGCGGCCGTCGCGGTCACGGTGCATGGCATTCCCCAGAGCGGAACGGTAATTCCCATGACAATTCCCGCGACGGTGCCGGAATCCTGGAGGTGCTGCGCACGGCAGGACTTCGGGGCTGCAACTGTCTGTAGAGCTCCGGCGCCGGCTTGACATTACCGACCGCGAAGTGGGTGCGTCGCTTTTCCGTCAGGGCCCGTGCCGCAGCAGCCTTCATAACCCCCCCGATGTTCGCCGGTGCAACAACCGTAACCCGCGCCCCCACTTCCCGACAAGAACATGTCAAATCCTTGACTGATTCTCGGCGCAGAGGGAGAGGGAGAGGGAGAGGGAGAGAAGGCCGGCAAGCCTGCGGGGGCCCTTCGTGTGCTTCCACCGGTCCGATGCGCAGCCCCGGAGCAGAGCAGGGGCCACCGTGCAGGGCTCAGGGAGGACGGTGAAGTTCGACCCCGAGGTGCACGATGGCCTTTGCCCCGGTCTGACCTGCTGTGACTGTTCGGTCAGCCGCTGCTGTAACCGCCATGGCGGCCAATTTCAGCCAGGCACCTCGCGCGCGTCCTTTCCCGACGTGTCGTGCCTCCTCTCGCCCATTCTCACTTCGGCACCCTGACGACGGTTGTGTGCGTGTGGTTTGTCACCATCTCGAATTTCGGGTCCAGAAGCGTCTGGCGGATCACGTCGAGATCGGCGGCGGTCAACTTGGTCTGGCTCAGCAGGAAGGGCTCCAGCATGTAGCTGTGCAGCCGAGCGAGCCGCGCGGTCGGTGTTCCGCCCTCTCCCGGTGCCTGATGGTCCCGCACCGTGAGATCCCGGTAGCCGGCGGCGGAGAGCACGTCCGGCGTACGCGCCGCCCAGCCGAAGTCCATACCGGTCTGCCCGGCGAGTTTCAGCACGCCGTCGTGGTACTCCTGGAAGATCCGCGCGGTGTAGTCGTCGACCGGGGACTTGATCAGGCCCTCGTCGGCGTGACCGGAGTACCAGTCGGTGAGCACCAGCGCACCGCCCGGCCGCAGGTGCGCGGCCAGCTTCACCGCGATGGCCTCCTTGTCGGCCAGATGCATCAACAGCAACCGGGCGTGGATCAGATCGAACTCCGGCTCCGGCCACGGGTCACTGGTGAGGTCATGACGGATCGCCTCGATGCGTGGATGGCTGGGCACGTGCTGCGGCTTGAGGTCGCTGGCCACCACATGTCCGGACGTTCCCACTCTGGCGGCCAGCCAGCGGGACACGGAGCCCTCCCCGGCGCCCACGTCCCAGCAGCGCCAGCCGTGACCGACACGTACCTCCTCGCCCAGGATGCTGAACGTCTCCCGGTTGAGGATCTCGGAGAGCAGGCCCAGTTGCTCGGTTGCCGCCGGCGCGTCGTTGTCGAAGCGCTGCTCATGTTTTGCGCTGTACATGACATCCCCTCATTGAGTCGTCCACGCACCGGGTCCGCGGCTACTTCGACGCGGGCAGCAACTCGTTGACCAGATCCACGAACTCCTTCGGAGTCGCGTCCTTGCCCGTCTTCTCCTCCGGCAGGCTTATCCCGAGTTCTCGCTCGACCAGGAGCGTCACCTCCACCATCGCGACCGAGTCATAGCCCAGATCGGCAAACGTGACCTCGGCGATGTCGCCGTCCAGGCCGACCCCGTCGTCCTCGCCCGCCGCCCGGCGTACGTAGTCCACCAGCTCCGCCTGAGTGAACGTCGCCATTGTTGCCCCCTTCGTCTCGTGACGTCGGAAACCAAGATTGCGGGGACCCTTCGACACCCGGTCGAGTTCCGATCGACGGCGGCAGGCGATCATTTGGCCAAGGAAGAAAACGATCTCCCCGGCCGAGCCGATTCCGGAGGACCGTCGGTGGGCGGCAATGCGGCAAGGCCTCGCCTGGGCCTCGAACGAGCCTCCGCCGTACAGGACGAATCTGACCGATGCGGGTACCTGATTCAATCCGTGGGAGGACGCCAATGAGCGATGAACTCTACATATCCGCCGCGAGTTCGTGGCTGCCCGAGCGCATGACACTCGACGAGGCGGAACGAGCCGGCCTTGTCGAACGGGCGCGGGTCTGGAACACCGGCATCGAGTCGCTGTGCGTCTCGGCAGACAAGTCGGCACCGGAGATGGCGGTGCTGGCCGCACGGGCCGCCCTCGAACGCGCCACGTGCGAGCCGGAGGACCTCCACCTGCTGCTGCACGCCTACACGTACCACCAAGGTCACGACGTATGGCCGCCGGCGTCGTACATCCAGCAGTTCTCCGGCGGTGGCTCATGCCCGGCCATCGAGGTCCGCCAGATGTCCAACGGTGGCATGATCGCTTTGGAGCTTGCGGCAAGCTACCTGACCGCCAACGATCGGCCGAACGCCTTGGTCACCACGGCCGACAGGTTCTGCCTACCCGGCTTCGACCGGTGGCGTAGCGACCCCAGCTCTCCCTTCGGCGACGGCGGCGCCGCCGTGGTGTTGTCCACCCGTACCGGATTCGCCAGAATCCGCGGCCTTGTCTCGGTGTCCGACTCCGGGCTGGAGCGCGGCAGCCGGGAGGAGCGGTTCAGCGACGCGCCGATGGCCTCCGGATCGCCGGTCGACCTGAACAGCGACGCCCTGGTGCGCGAGCTCGGGGTGGAGGCCTTGCTCAACCGCATCCAGGCGGGTCAACGGGAGGCGTTCGACCGGGCCTGCGCCCAAGCGGACGTGAAGTTCAGCGACATCGACTGGTATGTGCTGCCGAACCTGGGCCGGACCCGGATGCGGGCCCAGTACTTCGACCCGTTCGGCATCGACCCGCAGCGATCCACCTGGTCCTGGGGGCGGCAGGTGGGGCATCTCGGCGCGGGCGACCAGTTCGCCGGGCTGGCCCACCTCGTCTCCGAGGGCGCCCTCGAGCCCGGTCAGACCTGCCTGCTGTCCGGCGTCGGAGCCGGCTTCACCTGGACCGCCGGCATCCTGGAGATCATCGCCAAACCATGAACCAGGCGCTCGGGAGCCGACGTCTGCAGGTCGTGCCCGGGTGGACTCCTCCGGCCCGACGCCGTACGGGGCAGCCATCGCTGATGGCTGCCCCTACGGTGTCCTGCCCCTGATGATGACGCGCCGGTCGCGCCACCGGCGTCGGCTACGCCGCCGTGAGCACCATCGCGGAGTTGATGCCGTCGCCGCGGGCCAGTATCAAGGCCGTGGAGACGGTCGTCTCCCTCGGCCGGCCGAGCACCAGGTCGAGCTGATCGGAGCCGACCGGTTCGGCCACATTGATCATGGGCGGTATGACGCCGTGCCGCATGCTCAACGACGCGGTGGCCACATCGAGCGCCGGGCCACCGGAATACAGCCGGCCGGTCATCGTCTTCGGCGCTGTCACCGGAACCGCCCGGGGACCGAACACGGCGGTCACGGCAGCGGCTTCGGCGCGGTCGAGTTCGGCGACGCCGGCCGCGTCCGCGAACACCACGTCGACCTCGGCAGGCGTCACACCGGCGTCCGCGAGCGCCGACTCGATGGCCCGGCGCAGCCCTGGCTCCCGAGCCGAACCGGGCCGCGGGTCGAAGGTGGAGGCGTACCCGGCGATCTCGCCGTACGGCTGAACCCCCCGAGCGCGTGCGTACCCGGCCTCCTCGACGATGAGGATGGCGCCACCCTCACCAGGCAGATGGCCGGACGCGGCAGCGTCGAAGGGCAGGTAGGCCCGCTCCGGGTCGGTCACCGAGCTCATCCGGCCTGTGGTCAGCTCGATCACCCACCCGAGCGGACACAACGTGCTGTCCGTCGCGCCGCACACCACCACCGGCAGACCGTCGGCCACGTGCCGGCGGGCCTGGGCGATGGAGTCCATCCCGCTCGTCAGTCCGGCCAGGACCCCGCCGGGGCCGTGCAGTCCATGCCGGATCGAGATCTGCCCCGTGTTCACCGCGTAGAACCAGGAGAACGAGAGATAGGCGCTGACGTGGTCGCCGCCGAGGCTCCACAGTTTCTCCAACTCGCGCTGGCTGTACTCGAGTCCGCCCGCGGAGATGCCGGTGACGATACCGACCTGGTCGTCCGGGACAGCGGCCAGTTCGAGGCCGGAGTCGCCGACCGCGGCGTCCGTCGCGATCAGCGCCAGCCGGGTGGCCTGATCGGTCTGCGGCACCAGCCGGCCGGGGACGTGCTCGCGGACGTCGTAGCCGGCCACCTCGCCCGCCAGCTTGGCCGGGTACTGATCCGGTTCGAATCGAGTGATCCGTTCGATCCCACTGCGTCCGTGCAGAACGGCGTCCCAGTACGTATCGGCGTCGAACCCGTTCGGAGCGACCACCCCGAGTCCGGTGATCACCGCGCGTGGGCGCGTCGGCGCCGGGATGGTGTCACTCATCAAAATCCCCCCTGGTCAGCACCATGGCGCTCTGGAATCCACCGAACCCACTGCCCACCTTGAGCACCGTGCGCAGATCCGCCGGCCGCGCTTCCAGCGGGACATAGTCGAGACCCAGCTCCGGGTCGGGCTCGTGCAGGTTGGCCGTCGGCGGAACCAGCCCGGCTTCCATGGCCATCGCGCATGCCGCGATCTCGATGGAGCCGATCGCGCCCAACGAGTGGCCGATCATGGACTTGATGGAACTCACCGGCGTCCGGAACGCGTGATCGCCGAGGCTGCGCTTGAACGCGTCCGTCTCGTGCCTGTCGTTCTGTACCGTGCTGGAGCCGTGCGCGTTCACGTAGTCCACCTGCTCGGGAGTGCGCCCGGCCATCCGCAGCGCCACCTCGATGGCCTTGGCCATTTCGGTGCCCTCGGTGCGGAGACCGGTCATGTGGAACGCGTTCGCGCGCACGTCCCAGCCGCCGATCTCCGCGTAGATGTGCGCGCCACGGGCCCTGGCGTGGTTCCACTCCTCCAGCACCAGCATCGCGCTGCCTTCGGCGAGCACGAACCCGTTCCGGGTGCGGTCGAACGGACGGGACGCGGTGCCCGGGTCGTCGTTGCGAGGGGTCGTCGCCTTGATGGCGTCGAAGGAGGCGACGCAGACCGGTGAGATGGGCGCGTCCGTGCCGCCGGCCAGCATCACGTCGGCGGAGCCTTCGCGAATCAGCCGCGCCGCATGGGACACCGATTCGATGCCCGCGGTGCAGCCCGTGGACACCAGCGCCACGGGACCTTCCGCACCGACCTCCCAGGCCACATCGGCGGCGATCGACGTCGGGACGAGGTACTTGGACAGATGCGGCATCGCGTACTCGTGGTCGAGAAGCCACTTGCGGCCGCCGTCGGAGAGCACGTTGTACTCCCGGTCCAGGCTCATCGTGCCGCCGATGGCGCTGCCGACGCTGGTCCCCGTGCGATGCGGGTCGACCGTGTCGATGTCGAGGTCTGCGTCCGCGACCGCTTCCCTGGTCGCGGCGACGGCGAGCTGCGCACTCCGGTCCATCCGCCGGATCTCCTGCGCGGTGAAGCCCTCCGCCACCGGATCGAAGTCGCATTCGCCCGCGACCCGGGAGCGGAACCCGGACGGGGCGAACAGCGAGATGGTGCGAATGGCCGCGGTGCCGGACGAAATCAGTTCCCAAAACTCTTTGGCGTTTCCACCGCCTGGGGCACGCACGCCAATGCCGGTGATGGCGACCCGTCGATTCATCGCGTGCTCACCGTTCGCGTGCTCGATTCAGCATGTGGCATGGGAATCTCATTCCTGCTAGCGGAGGTCAGGCATCGAATGTGACGGGCAGCGATTCCAGCCCGCGGATCGTGAGGCTTCGCTGCCAGCGCAGTTCCTCGGGCGGTACGGCCAATGTGAGGCCGGGCAGCCTGCGCAGCAGCCCGTCGAAGGCGATCCGGCCCTCCAGCCTGGCCAGCGGAGCGCCGAGGCAGAAGTGCGCACCACGTCCGAATGCCACGTGCCCGTTGTCGGAGCGCATGACGTCGAAACGGTCCGGTTCCTTGAACTTCGCCTGATCCCGGTCGGCCGAGGCCAGTGACAGGAGCACCGGGTGGCCCTTCTCGATGCGGGTACCCGCGATCTCTATGGGCTCCAGCGGGAACCGCCACGTCGCCGTCTCGAACGACCCGTCGTAGCGGAGCATCTCCTCCAGGGCCGGTTCCACCAGGTGCGGTTGCTCGCGCAGCAGCGCGAGCTGGTCGGGATGGCGCAGCAGGGCGAGCGTGCCGTTCCCGACCAGATTGACGGTCGTTTCGAAGCCTCCGATCAGCAGCAGGGACATCATCGACAGCAACTCGGTCTCGTTCAGCCGGTCGTCGTCGTCCCTGGCCGCGATCAGCGCGTCGACCAGACCGTCGGCCGGCACCTCTCGGCGCTTGTCGACCAGTTCGGTGAGGTATCCGAGGAGGTCACGCAGTCCGACCGGCCGCGCGTTCTCGCTCTCGGCCTGGTCGGAGCCGGTCTTGTTCGTCCACCGGCGGAAGTCCTTCGTCCACCGGCGGAACATCTCCTGGTCCGCCGAGGGAACTCCCAGCAGCTCACAGATCACCGTGATCGCCAGCGGGAACGCGAACTCGGTGACCAGGTCGACGCGTCCTCTCGGCACGATCTCGTCGAGAAGCCCGTCCGTGATCTGCTGTACCTGGCCGCGCAGGCTCTCGACACGGCGGGCGGTGAAGGCGGTCGAGACCAGCCGGCGCAGCCGCGTGTGTTCGAGCCCGTCCGTGGTGAGCAGGTGTGTCCCGAGCCCGGTCCGGTCCTCCAGCGGCCGCCCCTTGCCCGCCTCCTGCCAGTCGAGCGGCGCGTTGCGCGGGTCCTTGCTCATCCGGGTGTCGGACAGCAACATCCGTACGTCCTCGTAGCGGGTCACCAGCAATCCGTAAAGGCCCTGGCCTTCCATGACCTGCACGACGGGCTCCTGCTCGCGCAGCCACGCGTACTGGGGATAGGGATCCGCGCCGAAATCCATCGTCCGCCTCCTCTGCTTTGGTACTCCGTTGGTAACCGAGGTGATTCGGCCCACCGTGCTGTGCCGAAGGTGCGTTATGGCGGCGTTCATTCGCGGACAGCCTGGAAGGCGACGTAGTACGCCAAGCTTCGCCGCATCGGTTCGAGAGAAACTCGTGGTCGGTTAAACGGACGGGCTCTGCTTCAGCTCTGGGGAGGCCGAGCACCGGGCGTTCCGGCGGGCCGTGCCGGATCACGTCATACGCGGCTGCTTCGGCGGCCCACGCGTCCGCTGCATTCTCGAACGGAACTGACCGGGTCTGCGGATCGACAGGACCGCCGAACGGCATGCGGCCGGCACCGGCTGTACAGCCGGTGCCGGCCGCATGACCGTGTCGGGGATCCGGTGTCAGGCCTCCTGCGTGACAGCGTCCGGGCTCTTCCGGCACAGGATCCGGTCAAGAGCGTCCCGCAGCTGCTGCTCGCTGGAGTCGGCCGCTCGCGTGGTCGCCGTACGCCAGCCGACAAATCCGTCGGGACGGATCAGCACAGCGCCGTCCTCCTTGATGTTGGCGGCCTCGGCCCAGCCTTCGAGCGCGTGAGCCGTGATGCCCAGTGCCCGTGCGGCGTCCAGCCAGTGGCCGGCCGCGGTCCCGGTCAGCAGCGTGAAGCCGCTCACAAGGTCGACGGTGGAGCGTCCGTCCGGAAGCCACCGGTGCGGCAGGCGGCTGCCCGGGGCGCCGTCGAGCACGAGATTCTCCATGTCCGACAGCGGTTCCGAATCGATCACCGCGGCTGAGTCGTACCGGTAGCCGACGACGGGGATCATGACACCCGCCATGCCGACGGCGGCCCGGTCGGCGGCCAGACTCGGATCGTTGTTCCAGTGCAGGTCGTGGTTCTGCGCGCGGATCACGCTCTGTTCCATGGTGAACAACGCGACCGGACGGCGCTCGGCCTCATAGGTGTCGAGCAGGGCCTCGCCCCCGGCGGCCAGCTTCCACGCCAGGTTGTGGCCGTCAGCGATACCCGTGTTGAGTCCGAAACCGCCGACCGGCGGCAACGCGTGTGCCGCGTCGCCGACGAGGAAGAACCTGCCCCGCCTGAACGCGTCGGCCACATGTGCGATCGGCGCCCACGGTATCTGGCTGATGAGCTGCGGCTGGGCCTCCGTGACGCCCGTCGCGTCCCTGATCCGCTGCTGGATCTGCTCGGCGGGCGTGTCCGGATCGCCGTTGTGGATGTGGAAGATCCAGCGGCCGTCTTCGTCGACCCGGTACAGGATTCCGGACGCCCGCTCGTTGCGCAGGAAGGTCATGGAGAGCGGCGGGGCCGGCAGATCGGCGCGGAACAGGACGTTGAGCATGTGTGAGTCGCCCAACGGCCCCGGGCCGGTCACGCCGATGCCGAGCAGGTCCCGGGTCCTGCTGCGGATTCCGTCGGCGCCGATCAGGTAGTCCCCCGTGACGACACGGCCGTCCTTGGTGGTGACGCTGTCGTCCCCGACAGCGACCACCTCACTGTCGAAGTCGACCCGGCTTCCCATGTCGCGCAGCAGGGCCACGGCGGCACGGTCGATCCGGTCCTGCGGGCAACTGCCCAGTTGCGCCGAGCCGATCTCCGGTCGCTCGAACTTTGAGGTGACGGCGGTCAGTTCGCTCAGGCTCGGTCCGGTCATGAGGCCCCGGCCAAAGCTCGCCGTCTCCACCTCGATGCCGGCCTCGCGAAGGATCTCCGCCGACCGGTCGCTGAGGCCGAACGCCCTCGGATGGTCGTTGACCTTGGCCCGGCGCTCCAGAACGTGTACCGACACCCCTTGGCGGGCAAGGAAAACCGCGGTGCACAGCCCGACGGTGCCGCCGCCGACAATCACTACGCGCATGACTCCCCATTCATTTCACTCATTCTTGAACGTGATTCAGGGTTGTTCTCAGTAGTGAGCCTGGTGACCTGTCCGCCGGCCTGACCGGGGACGGGGCGCCCCTGCGGAGGCTGGGGTGGCCGGACCTTCGACAGTCCGGTCAGCCCAGCTCCGAGGGCATGTTCGCGTGCAGAGCAGCCGGCAAAGGAATGACTACAGTCCCGCTCGGGCGAACTTGCGCGCCGAGAGCGGTACGAAGATCACCAACAGCAGCCCGGCCCACAACAGGCTCGCGGCCACCGGATGCGCGAGCGGCCATGCGGCGTCCGGACCGGGGACACCGGGATTGCCGAACAGCTCCCGGGTCGCCGTCGCCAACGCGCTGAGCGGGTTCCACTCGCAGATCACCTGCAGCCAGCCCGGCATCCCGTCGGTGGGCACGAACGCGTTGGACACCATGGTGAGCGGCAGCGTCAACGGCGCCAGGGCAGCCGCGGTGGACGCCGAAGGGATCGCCAGTCCGAGGTAGGTCCCCACCCAGGCCAGCGTGTACCGGAAGAGCAGAAGCAGGCCGATGGCGGCCAGGGTCTTCCATACGCCGTTGTGTGCCCGCCAGCCGACGACGAGACCGCACAGCATCATGACGACCAGACCGTACGCTCCGATGACTCCCTCCGCGCTGCTCTGGCCGAGCGGCACGGACACGCGGTTGGTCGGCATGGAGCGGAGGCGGTCCATCACCCCACGCGCGTTGTCCATCGAGACGTCCACCATCGCCGAGGACAGCGCGGTGCCGCTGCCCAGCACGAACATCCCCGGCATCATGTACTCGCGGTAGTTCGAGGAGCCGTCGATGCCGATCGCGCTGCCGAACACGTATCCGAAGAGCACCACGAACACCGTCGGCATCAGCAGGATGGTGAGCAGGGTTCCGGGTTCGTGACGCAGCCGGAGGAGGTTTCGCTGGGTCAGGGTCCAGCCGTCGACGAGGACGTTCATGCCGCCACCTCCTGCGCTTCGGCCGGCTTCGCCGACTCGGCCGTCTTGCCGGTCAGAGACAGGAAGACGTCGTCGAGGCTCGGCTCGCGAATCCCGACGTCACGGATCACGGCACCGGACGCGTCGAGTTCACGCACGATCTGCGGCAGGGTCGGCACGGCGTCCACCGCGGCGGCGACGATGTGCAGTCCGTCCGCCTCCGGTCGCCGGCCGGTGATCCTTTCGAGGACCGACATGGCCTTGTCCACATGGTCCGTGGACTCCACCACGACGTCGATGTGGCTGCCGATCTGAGACTTGAGCTGGGCCGGGCTGCCTTCGGCGATGAGATGTCCGTGGTCGATCACCCCGACGGCGGAGGCGAGTTGGTCCACCTCCTCCAGATACTGGCTGGTGAGCAGAACCGTCGTGCCGTCGCTGACCAGTTCACGGACGGTGTCCCAGATCTCCATGCGGCTGCGGACGTCGAGCCCTGTGGTGGGCTCGTCGAGGAAGAGCACCGCGGGAGCACGCAACAGGCTGGCGATCAGGTCGAGCCGACGGCGCATGCCGCCGGAGTAGGTACCGACCAGCCGATCGCCGGCGTGGGCGAGGTCGAACCGCTCGAGGAGTTCCTCCGCGCGCCGCCGGGCCCCACGCGCACCGAGGCGCGACAGGCGGCCGAAGATCCGCAGGTTCTCCCTGGCCGTCAGTTTGTCGTCGAGAGTGGCGTCCTGACCGGCCAGCCCGATCGCCTTGCGGACTTCCCCCGATTCCCGGGCCACATCGAACCCGGCGACGACGGCCTGCCCACCGGTGGGCCGGGTCAGCGTGCTCAGGATGCGCAGGGTGGTGCTCTTACCCGCACCGTTGGGGCCGAGCAGGCCGTAGACCAGCCCCGGCGGAATGGCCAGGTCCAAGCCGGTCAGCGCTTCGACGTCCCCGTACTGCTTTCGCAGGTTTTTCGTATACACGATCGATTTTTCCACGGCCCTCTCCCGACTGGGTGCAGTGTACGCGGTTCCACGATAGGGAACCGCGTACGGCGTACGCAAGTGCACCGGGTGCGGTGTACGCAGATGATTCGCACGCGTATGCTGGTGGCCGTGTCGGACCCCAAGCCCATCATCTGGATGCGACCGGAGAAGCCCACGCGCGGCCCGGTGCCGACGCACAGTCGCAGAGAGATCGCCACGGTGGCGATCAAGATCGCGGACGCCGAGGGGCTGGAAGCCGCCTCGGTACGAAACATCGCCAGGAACCTCGGCGCGGGCGCGATGACCCTCTACCGATACCTGCCCACCAAGGAAGACCTGTGGGCGGTGATGATCGACGAGGCGACCGTCTTCGAGCCGCAGGAGCCGACCGGTGACCTCCGCGCGGACCTGATCGTCCTGGCGCACCGCAGACGCCAGAACTTTCTGCGCCATCCCTGGCTGGCTCCGCTCCTCTCCACCCGCCCGATCATCGGCCCCAACTACCTGCGCAGCATGGAACGCGATCTCGCCGTGCTCGGCGGCTGCGGTCTCGACATCGACGACTCGATCGACGTGATGAACCTGATCTACTCCTGGGTCAGCGGTGCCGTCCAGGCCGAGCTGACCGAGCGGGAGAACGTGAACCAGTCCGGCGTCGATCGCCACAACTGGCGGATGCGCATGAAGCCGTACCTGGTGACCCTGCTCGCCACCGGTGAGTTCCCCTACCTGAGCAGGATGACCGAGGCGGCCGAGATCGCCGAGGCCGACGAACAGTTCGACACCGGACTGGCCATCATCCTGGCGGGAATCGAAGCCCGGTATTCGGCGGCCACCGAGAAGAACATGCCGCGCACCGCTGAATAACCGCACCGGCACCGGCACCGGCTCGTGTTCGCTGAGCATCCGTGGTCAGCCAGACGCTTGCAGTTCCACGATGGACATACGACCGGCAGGCACGATGGACACGATCTCCAGGCCGACGCCTCCGGCCAGTTCGCCCAGCTGCTCGGGGGTGTGCTGCCTTCCCCCGAAGTAGCAGAGCATGCGAAGGTCGCCTTCCGTCTGCCTCTGGTCGTTGAAATAGTCCACGACGAATACGCTTCCCGTCGTCGACGCCGCCTCGGCGCAACGTCGCATGATGCGGGCGGCCGCCTCGTCGTTCCAGTTGTGCAGGATGCTCGACAGCAGATAGCCGTCCGCTCCGGCGGGAAGCTCGTCGAAGAAGCTGCCTGGCACGGCGTCGGCACGGTGCTCGAAACCGGCGGCCGCGATGGCCTTGCCGGCCCGACGCACGGGTCCAGGCAGGTCGACGACCGTCCCGCGCAGGTCGGGATGGGCCCGCAGAATGGTGATCAACATGCTGCCGTCGCCACCGCCGACATCGACGAGATGACGAAGTCTTCCCCACGGATATCCCCCGGCCACGGCCGGCGC
This sequence comes from Streptomyces sp. ID05-39B, assembly GCF_033794725.1. Classification (NCBI taxonomy): domain Bacteria; kingdom Bacillati; phylum Actinomycetota; class Actinomycetes; order Kitasatosporales; family Streptomycetaceae; genus Streptomyces; species Streptomyces sp. ID05-39B. Next base: position 18,570 of record NZ_JARGEF010000068.1, read on the forward strand.
GTGCACCGCCAGCCGTGCTCCCATCTGCGCGTCGAACGACTCGGCACGCTCGTCGTCGGCCGACAGGTCCTCCCAGAACGGCAGACCGTACTGCTGCTGGAACGCGGGCTCACCGGTGCGGACCGTGTGCAGCAGATGGACGAGACTCAACTCGGCGTGGCCGATCGCCCCCTCGATGTCGAGCACCGACCGCATTCCCTCGGGCTCGCCGTCACACAGGTACCGGCCCATGTCCGTCACGTCGTAGGCGGCGGTCCCCGCACGGGACAGCACTCCGGCGGAGACCAAGTAGTCCAGCAGCCGCCCCAGTACGTCCCGGTCCGCCCGCACGGTCTCAGCGAGCGCCTCCGCCGTCCGGGTGCCCGCCACGATGTGGTCGGCCAACCGCAGCGTCGCCGCCACCCGGATCGCCATCGGGGTCAACAGATCGGCCGCTGCCCACACTCCCCCGCCTCTGGCGGTCGTCTTCTCGGCCATTGCCCCTCCTGGATCAACGATTGTCTGTCCGATGAACACGGCGTGCCCGGCTCAGAATCCGGCGCGCTCCTCCGCGAATGCCTTGGCAAGGCTCAGGTTGCTCATGCTGTTACCGCTCAGCAGGCGCCGCAGGAACCGGCGTGCCTCACCGATCGTCGTCCCGCTGCCGAGCAGTGACAGTGCCGAGGGCTTGATCGTGCTGGTGTGCCGGGCTTCGCCGACGACGCCTTCCCGCGTCTCGGTGAACCGCCAGTGGCCGGTGTGCGCGTCCAGCATCGCGGGCAACGAGATCTGCTTGTACACGATCAGGTTGGGCGGCAGGCAGATCCGCACGGAACGGACGGTGTGCGTGCCGCCGTCCGGCCCCTTGGTGTCCATGTCGAAGAACTGGACGTTCTGCACATCCTCCGTCATGGCGAGCCCGACCACGTGCGGAATGCGCTCGGGCCACAGGTCCGCACGGTAGAGATAGTCGTAGGCGTCCTCGATGGAACCGGCGATGAACAGCGGGTCGGTGAAGGACAGGACGAGGTCGTCCAGTTCGGCACGCCGCTGCGCCGTGTCACGCAGCGTGTCGAGGTGCTCCTTGCTGTCCTGGTTGATCCTGTCCAGCAGCGGGCCGAGATCGGCGCCGGCCGGCGCGCTGACATGGTGGCGCAGCTCGACCCGGGTACGGTCCTGCGCCAGCTCGGTGAACACCCACTCGCCGCGTATCTCGGTGGCGGGCGGATCGGCCTCCACGTACGCGAACGTGATGCGGCGTCCCGTCCGGTCGGTGCGGCGCACGGTCCGCCATGTACGGACGGCGGAGTCACTGACCAGCGACCAGTGCTGGACCAGATCACCCTTGTCGTTGCTGTGGAGTATCTCCGCGTGCACGGCGGACAGATGGAACTGCGGCCACCGCGCGACATCCGCGACCAGCTCGAACACCGTCTGGTAGTCGGCGTCGATGGTCGCGCCGTGGTCGACATGCTGCTGCGTGCTCGACACAACAAGCCACCTCACAAGCGTCGTAGTGCCTGGAACCGTCGCGCCTGACGATGTCCGGCTGCGTTCGACCACGCTTCGAGGACCCTTCGAGTTGATCCGGCGTCGATTCGGCGTCGAAGCCAACGGCACAGGCTTGACGCGACCTCGAAACGAGCCTGTAAGGGTCCGTGACGCGGCACCGGTTCCCACCCGCCAACCGTGAGGAGAGGTATATGCCGAGCATCGTCACTGTCGGCACGTTCGACAGTGATCACGCCACCGACGTCACCAAGATCCTTCGGGAGTTCGACGGCGAGGTTGCATCCGAACTTCCCCAGCTGCGCCGCAGGCAGGTCTTCCACTACGGCGACCTCTACGTGCACCTGCAGGACTGGGACGTCGCGGACGCAGCCGAGGCGTACCGGATGACAACCACCGATCCCCGGTGCACCCGGCTGAACGACAGCCTGTCGGCCTACTTCGGCGACCACAGCGCGACGGAGGACTGGGACGGCCCGGTCGACCAGCCGACCGCCCAGCGCTTCTACGTGTGGCCCGCCGAGCAACTGGAGAACCTGGAGCAGACGTACAGCGCGGTGATCGTGAACACCCAGCGGCAGGAGCACATCCCGGAGGTGTCGCGGCTCTTCTCGCAATCGGATGCGACCGACATTCCGCGGAACATGGGGACGCTGCGCCGTCAGATCTATCTGTGGCGAGGCATCTACCTGCACATCCAGGACTTCGCGGAACCCGACGCCATCAAGGTGATCAGCGCTGTGTGGACAGAAGGCGATCCCCGCTTCCTCCAGCTCGTCGACGACCTGACGCGGGTCATTCCGCCGTATGACCCGGAAGGCAACTCGTTGGCCACTCGCTTCTACCACTGGGCTGCAGAGGTGTCAGAATGACCAGACTTCCGACCCACCCCATTCGCCGAAAGCTGCCTGGCGTGCTCCCGGCCGAGTACGAGACGCTGCGGAAACGAGGCATCGGCCGGGTGACCCTGCCCACCGGCAAGTTGGCGTGGATGGTGGTGAGGCCCGAGTACGCGCGATTCGTACTCTCCGACCCGCGGTTCAGCTCGGACAAGATGAGCGACGACTTTCCGAAGATGACGCCGAAGTCGTTGAACAAGTTGAAGTACTGCGCACCCTTCATGATCAATCTGGATGGCCCGGAACACCTGGAGCTGAAGAAGCCGGTCATCCAGGAATTCTCCCCGGCAGGGCTCGCCCGGCTGCTGCCGCGCCTGCGGGTTGCCGTGGAGGAGAAGGTCGACGCGATGCTGGGCCGGCAGGACAAGCCCGTCGACCTGGTGATGGAGCTGGCGTACCCGATCGCCTGGCGGCTGCAGGAGATATTCCTCGGCATCCCCATGGCCGAGATGCGGAAGATGCGGGACAACGTCTGGCATCTGCTGATGCAGACCTCCACCGAGGAAGAGGAGAAGGCGTCAGCCGCGCGCCTGAACCAGCACGCAGAGGACGTCCTGAAGGAGAAGGCGAAAAACCTCGGCGACGACCTGATGAGCCGCATGATCCAGCAGGAACTCGACGAGCGTGGCGAGGTCGACTGGTTCAAGATGGCGCCCCTGATGCTGTCGAACGCCCAGGGCATTCACAACTCGACGTCCATGATGATCACGCTGGGTGTGCTCGCCTTGCTGAACCATCCGGAAGAGCGGGTGACGCTGCTCGCCGAGCCGGACCGGATGACAGTGGCGATCGACGAGATGATCCGGTACTTCTCGGTCAATGACGGAACGCCGATGCGGCTGGCCGTGGAAGACGTGCGGATCGGCGACACGTTGGTCAGGGCCGGTGACGGCCTGGCAGTGCCGACGCTGCCCGTCAACCGCGACCCTTCGGTGTGTCCGTATCCCAATGAGCTCGATCTCATGCGGGAAAAGCCCACGAGGCACTTGGCGTTCGGCCACGGGCCGCACCAGTGTCCGGCGTACCGCCTGGTGCCGGAGCTGATGGACATCGTCTACACGACACTGTTCGAGCGGGCTCCCGGTCTCGCGCTGGCCGTGCCGGAGTCGGAGCTGACGTACAAGTACCACTCGATCCAGGCGTTCGGTCCGGCCGAAATGCCAGTCACCTGGTAGGAATGCCGGCCGCCGCACACCTGCCTCGGCAGCGGGCGCGGCGGCCTCACCACCGGCCGATGTTCGGCGGGCACGACGGCTCGCCGCCCCTGGGGAGGACGTGACACGGTGAGCGACGACGACATCCGGGCCGCCGCCGCGCCGAGCGCCGACGGCCGCGTCGCCCTCGTCACCGGCGCTTCGGGGGCCCTCGGCGCCGCCGTGGCACACGTCCTCGACCGCCGGGGATACCGGCTGGCGTTGCACTGCACCACGGGTGCGGACCGGGCCCGCACGGTCGCCGCCGAGCTCAGCGGGCCCAGCGTCGTCGTGCAGGCGGACGTCGCCGACTGGGCTGCCACGAGGGACATGGTGGGCCGCGTGCGCGCCGAGCTGGGCGGCATCAGCGTGCTCGTCAACGCGGGCGCGATCCGCCGCGACGGCTTCATGGCCACCCAGTCCGTCGACGACTGGACCCAGACCATCGCCGTCAACCTGATCGGCTCCTTCCATACCTGCCGGGCGGCGCTGCCGGACATGATGCGGGCCCGCTGGGGGCGCATCATCAACGTCGTCTCGCCCGCCGGTCTCATCGGCAGTCCCGGCCAGACGGCATACTCGGCGGCCAAGGCCGGCGTGCTGGGGATGACCCGGAGCCTGGCCCTGGAGTGCGGGCGGTTCAACGTGACGGTCAACGCGCTGTCGCCCGGACTCATGGCCACCGCGCTCACCGAGGAGATGCCGGCCGAAGCCCGCACCGCGCTCGTTGCCCGGACCGCGTTCGGCCGTATGGGCACGCCCGGCGAGGTGGCCGGAGGCATCGAGCTACTGCTGGACGCCGACTACATGACCGGTCAGGTGCTGTCCATCGACGGCGGGATGTCGATCTCATGACCACCGCAACGGCCGGCTGCACCAAGGCTCCGGGCCGGGTCCCAGGCGGGCGGCGCGCATGGGTGCGAACACATAGCCAGGGCACCGCACCGCACCGCACCATTCCGCACCGCTCACGCAAGCCGTCTCGCGGCACCACGGCCGCCGTGTGACGCGTCATGCCCCGAGCAAGGAAAAACCCCAGGCCACGGCGAGTGAGTCCTGGGATTCCTCGGAGCCGCCTTCGGAAGTCGAACCCGCGACCTACGCAACGCCCCGCCGAGCACCCACAGGCAGCCCCACACCTGGCTCGATACAGCCCGAACGGACCCTGACACCGAAGGCGATCCTCCACTGGGCTGTTCAGGCGACAACAGGTTCGCCGCTCAGTGCGACACCGGCCCGGCGCAGCTCGTCGAGTGCGGTGCGCGTGGTGTCGGCGGCGACGCCGGCGGTGTAGTCGAGCAGGACCCGCACCGTGAAGCCCTCGCGCACTCCGTCGAGTGCGGTGGCCTTCACGCAGTGATCGGTCGCGATGCCGACGACGTCGAGGTCGGTGATGTCGCGGGACTTCAGCCAGGCGGAAAGTGTCGTGCCGTCCTGGGTGAAGCCCTCGAAACCGCTCTTCGAGGCGGAGTGCGCGCCCTTGAAGATGACCTCGTCGACGTGCCCGGAGTCCACGGCGGGCGCGAAGTCCGGATGGAACTCGCCTCCCCCACTGCCGACGACGCAGTGCACGGGGAACGACTCCTGGAAGTCCGGATTCTCGGAGAAATGGGCGCCCGGGTCGATGTGGTGGTCACGGGTGGCGACGACGAAGGCGTACTGCCCGTCGGCGCGCCCGACCAGCTCGGCGATGGCGGCGGCCCGGCCTGCGCCGCCCTTCACCGGAACGCTGCCGCCCTCGCAGAAGTCCTTCTGCACATCGACGATGACCAGTGCACGACGCATGGAAAAGCCCTTTCCCTCGGATGAACCACCCCTGGATGGTCGCCCTTCCGCCAGCTGTCGGGCACGCCACTCACCGCTCGTTCACCCAAAGGTGCGCGACGCGCACGCCAACAAGGTGCAGCGCTCTCCCCACGGGGACCACAGGGCCTCGGAGACAGCCGAGTTCGCCCCTCGCCGAGACAGGCGGTCGGTACGGAAGCCGGTGAGGACGAAGGCTGATCGACGAAGTCCCGAGCGGCTACCCGACTCACCGAATTCGTCCACGGTTTCGGAAACGGGCTCCCTGTGCCCGACGGGGCGGGGTGAAAACGGTGCACTCCACGGATTCACCGGATGGTGTGGATAAGCCACCCTTTGAGCGTTTCGCCGTTCCTTCTCGCCGAGGATCGGAGAGGCCCGGCGCCATCCGGGGAGCGTTGTCCGTGACCCTGGCATGCCCGGCCCGCACGCATCATCCGACCAACAGAGACGAGTCATCGTGCATTTGACTCCGCATGAGCAGGAGCGCTTACTGATCCATCTGGCGGCCGACGTGGCGGGAAAGCGCCGCGACCGGGGGCTGCTTCTGAACTACCCCGAGACGATGGCCCTGCTGTCCGTTCACGTCTTCGAGGCGGCGCGCGACGGTAGGACTGTCAGCGACATCATGGACTCGGGCCGGCAGGTCCTCACCCGTGACGACGTGATGGACGGCGTACCGGAGATGATCAAAAACGTCCAGGTGGAGGCGACCTTCCCGGACGGCACCAAGCTGGTCACGATCCACGACCCCATCCCGGAGGCCACGGAGGAACCCGAGGTCCACCCCGGCAAGGTCGAGCACCCCCTGCCGGCGCGCAGACCGCAGTGCCCGGTCGGCTGCGACGACACCGCCTCGTCCGCCTGTTGCCATGCCTGCGAGGACGCCGCGTCCTGGCACGAGGCGATCGCGTTCAACGAGCTCCTGCAGAGCGACAAGACGACGCTCAAGGTCAGGAACACGTCCGACCGTCCCATCCAGGTCGGCTCCCACTACCACTTCGCCGAGGTCAACCCCGGCCTCAAGGTGGTCGTGGACCCCTCCGGCGGGGGCGTGACCTATGACGAGCTGTGGACGTGCGCCGAGGCGAAGGGGCGACGGCTCAACATCGCCGCGGGCACATCCGTTCGGTTCGAACCAGGAGACGAGTGCTGCGTCGAGCTGGTGAAGATCGAAGGCGACGCCAAGAACGACACCCGCAAGATCCAGGGACTGCGCAAGGGGATCGTCCGATGAGCAGCCAGCCGGAGCAGACGGGCCGACAGCGTCGGAGCAACTTGCTGAAGCGGGCGGACTACACCGCTCTGTACGGGCCCACCACCAAGGACCGAGTCCGCCTCGCCGACACCGATCTCACCGTCGAGATCGAAGCCGACTGGAGCGGCGGACCGGAATACAGCGGCAACGAGATGATCTTCGGTGGCGGGAAGGTGATCCGAGAGTCGATGGGCATGTCCCACATCCCGAGGGACGGGGGCGGCAACGCGGAGCGCCGTCCCGTGGACACGGTCGTCACGGGGGCTCTGATCCTCGACTGGTGGGGTGTCGTCAAGGCCGACGTCGGCATCAGGGACGGCGAGATTCATGCCATCGGCAAGGCGTACAACCCCGAGACGATGGATCCGATCGTCAACTTCGAAAAGCCCGCTCGTGAACAGGCCGGCGAGCAACTACCGGTGACGCCGTCGAACTTCGTGGTCGGCCCGAACACCGAGGTCATCTCCGGCAACGGCCGGATCCTCACCGCGGGCGGCGTGGACACCCACGTTCACTTCATCTGCCCCGAGGAGATCCACGAGGCCCTGGCCTCGGGCGTGACCACTCTCATCGGCGGTGGCACCGGCCCTGCCGAGGGCAGCACGGCCACCACCGTGACCCCGGGCGCGTGGCACATCACCCGGGTCTTCGAGGCCCTGGACGAGTACCCGGTCAACATCGGCCTGCTCGGAAAGGGCAGCACGATGAACAAAAGGGCTCTGAACGAGCAGGTGGACGCCGGAGTCATCGGCTTCAAGATCCACGAAGACTGGGGCGCCACCCCTGCAGTGATCGACACGGCGTTGAAGGTCTGCGAGGACCGCAAGGTCCAGCTCGCCCTGCACGCCGACTCGCTCAACGAGTCCGGTTTCCTGGAGGACACCAAGAAGGCCGTCAACAAGCGTTCCATCCACATCTTCCATGTCGAGGGCGCCGGAGGGGGCCACGCCCCGGACATGATCGAGCTGGTCAAGGAGCCGAACGTCCTGCCCGCCTCGACCAACCCCACCCGGCCCTTCACGGTGAACACCGTCAAGGAGCACGTCGACATGATGATCGTCTGCCACCACCTCAACCCGGACATTCCGGCGGACATGGCCTTCGCGGACTCCCGTATCCGCCCGTCCACCATGGCGGCGGAGGACCTCCTCCACGACATGGGCGCCATCTCGATGATGTCCTCGGACGCCCAGGCGATGGGGCGCATCGGCGAGATGATCATGCGGACCTGGCAGACCGCGCACGTCATGAAGTGCCGCTACGGCCCGCTGCCCGAAGACCTGCAGAGTGCGAAGGTCCGCACGGTCAAGGATGACAAGAAGGACCACTCCTGCAATGAGGACAGGCTGAAGCCGAACGACAACTACCGAGCGCGCCGCTACGTCGCCAAGTACACCGTCAACCCGGCGATCACCCACGGCATCGACACATACGTCGGTTCCGTGGAGCCGGAGAAGCTGGCAGACCTGGTGCTGTGGGAGCCGAAGTTCTTCGGCGTCAAGACGCACATGGTCCTCAAGGGCGGCCAGCTCGCCTACGCCCAGGTCGGCGACGCCAACGCCTCCATCACCACGCCACAGCCCTACCTGCCACGGCCGGTGTGGGGCTCCACCGGCCGCTCCCCGGGGAGCAACTCGGTGAACTTCGCTGCCCCCGGCGTGGCCGACAGGCTGAACACCCGGTTCGTCATCGTCCAGGACAGCAGCAACAAGGTCACAGACGCAAGGACGCAGGGGCTCGGACTCAACAAGAAGTTCGTCGAGATCGCGGACACCAGGGGCGTCAGGAAGAGCGACATGAAGCTGAACGACACAGTGCCCAAGAGCCTCCAGGTCGACCACAACAGCTTCGAGGTCACCATCGGCGGCGCGACGACGAGCGACGCCCGCACCGAACTCAACGGTGCGACCGTACCGCGCTCCTACGTCACCGAAGTCCCGCTCGCACAGCGGTACTTCCTCTTCTGATCCGACACCTGCCCGGCCGCCGGCCCGCGGCCACGGCCGGGCCCCGGGGCGGGCCGATGCGCCCGCCCGGGCCACCGCGTCACCATCCGCCCCCCCCTGTGAAAGGCAGCCGCTCGCCCATGAGCCGCGCAGCCCTGCTCCTGCTGGCCGACGGCCGCTTCCCCGCCGGTGGGCACGCCCACTCCGGCGGCGTCGAGGCCGCCATCGCCCACAAAGCCGTACACGACACCGACAGCCTGGAGGCGTTCTGCCGCGGCCGTCTGCACACCACCGGTCTGACCACGGCCGGGCTGGCCGCCGCAGCCGCCGCCGGACACGACCCGCTGCTGCTCGACGACGCCGCCGACGCGCGCACCCCCGCCCCCGCACTGCGTGCCGTCGCCCGCAGGCTCGGCCGGCAGATGATGCGCGCGGCCCGTGCCACCTTTCCGTCCGCCGAACTCGAACACCTGGCCGCCGCGCGTCCCCAGGGCGCCCACCAGCCCATCGTCCTGGGCCTCGCCGCCCGCGCCGCCGGGCTCACCCCGCTGGACGCCGCCCATGCCGCCGCGTACGAGAACATCGGCGGCCCGGCCACCGCAGCCGTGCGCCTGCTGAGCCTCGACCCGCTCGATGCCTCGGGGCTGCTGGCCCGCCTCGGCCCCGAGACCGACGACGTCGCACAAGCCGCGGCCCAGGCCGCGACCCGCGCCATGACCGAGGGCCTGGACGCCCTGCCGTCGGCCTCCTCACCCCTGCTGGACATCACCGGGGAGCAGCACGCCGCCTGGAGTGTCCGCCTCTTCGCCTCCTGAACCCCGAACCCACCACTGCACAACGGAGTTGCCATGCACCTCGACCACTCTGGGACCTTTCCGCAGCGGTACACGCACAGCGCCGAGCCGCTCCGTCCTGACGGCAGCCGCCGCGCTCTGCGCATCGGCTTGGGCGGTCCCGTCGGCTCCGGCAAGACCGCGACCGTCGCCGCGCTCTGCCGCACCCTGCGCGACCGCTGGTGCATCGCCGCCGTCACCAACGACATCTACACCCGCGAGGACGCCGAGTACCTGCTGCGCGAAGCCGTCCTGCCGCCCGAGCGCATCACCGCCGTGGAGACCGGCGCCTGCCCGCACACCGCGATCCGCGACGACATCTCCGCGAACCTGGAAGCCGTCGAGCACCTGGAAGAGACCCTCCACCCCCTCGACCTCGTGCTCGTCGAGTCGGGCGGTGACAACCTGACCGCCACCTTCTCCAAGGGCCTCGTCGACGTGCAGATCTTCGTCATCGACGTAGCCAGCGGCGACGACATCCCTCGCAAGGGCGGCCCCGGCATCACCACCGCCGATCTCCTCGTCATCAACAAGACCGACCTCGCCCCGCACGTCGGCGCAGACCTGAACACCATGGCCGGCGACGCGAAACGACAGCGCGGCGACCTTCCCGTCATCTTCACCAGCCTCACCTCCGACGACGGCATCCGCGAAGTCGCCGACTGGGTCACCGGCCATCTCGCCCGGTGGCGCGCCGGGGCAACAGCATGAGCCCCTCCCCCCGACTCGCCACCGCCCCAGCCACGTCCGACCGCGACGTTCCTCCAGCCGGCGCCCAGGAGATCGCCGGACACCCCGACGGCGTACGCGCCACGGCCCGGATTTGCGCCGCGCACAACGGACGCGTCACCACCCTCCCGCAGTTGCGCAGCGACGGCCCCTTCCACCTGCGGCGCATGCGCACCGGCGGCAACGCCGCCAGGGTGGGCATCATCGGCGCGATGAGCGCCCCGCTCGGCGGCGACCGGCTCACCCTCGACATCACCGCCGAGGACCGGGCCGAGCTGGAGGTCATCACGGCCGCCGCCACGCTCGCCCTGCGCGGCCCCACCACCGACGCCGCCACCTACGACGTGCGGCTCACCGTCGGAGAACACGCCCGTCTGCACTGGCTGCCGCAGCCCCTGATCAGCGCCGCCGGCAGCAACCTGCACCAGACGTACACCGTCGAACTCGCCGCCACCGCACGGCTGGTACTGCGAGAAGAACAGCTCCTGGGCCGGGCCGACGAGGAACCGGGCCACCTCGTCAGCCGGATCCTGGTCCACCGCGCCGGGCGCCCCCTGCTCGACCAGCACACGGCCTACGGGGCCCCAGAACCCGGCTGGGACGGCCCGGCCGTCCTGAACGGGCACCGCGCCACCGGCCAACTCCTGATCGTGGACCCGCGCCTCGACGTCCGACGAGACCCCGTACTCCTCGGCGAAGGCACCAAGGACGGATGCGCCGTCCTCGCACCGCTGGCAGGCGGCCCGGCACTGCTCGCCACCGCCGTCGCACCAACCACCTCGGCACTGCGGGAACTGCTCGACGAGGCACACGCACAGGCACACGCCCTCACCCGCTAGCACGGACGGGCCGACGCCCCCGGCGGGCGACGGCCCACAGCGTCGGACCAGTCCCCGCTCAGGCTCAGTGGTCTCGTTGTGGAACAGGTACAAGGCATCGGTCAGCGCTGAGCCCAGAACTGCGGCCCCTGATGGCCGTCCCATCCCAAGGCGTCCGCTGGAGTGGGCGAAGGACCTGGGGGCGCGCATCCACGATGGGAACGCCTGACGAAGGGCCGTACACCTCTCCGCTCGGCGTGATCACTCGCGGGTCGCGTGTCGAGAGCTGGGCCCGGACACTCTCTCTGCTGGGCGGGTAGGTGACGGTGCCCCGACCGCAGCGGTCGGCAGCGCGATGGCACCATCGACGAATCCCAGTGTCATGGGACGGGTACGAGCGGATCTCGGCGTAATGCCCAGGGGTGTCAGCCCAGTGCACCCATCAACGCAGTGCCCCTATGACGGCGGAATGAACGCAGCGGCACAGATTGGCATTTCCCGACAAGGAACGGCCACTGTCACCAGAGTGTTCAAGACCGCAGCGGTCGCGATTCCCTCGTTCTCTCCACCCGCTTCGGCCGCGCTCCACAGCCGCCCGTGCCGCACCATCGCTGCACCGATGGCCTCCCCTCGGCCTTCCCCGCTTACCTGATTCCTGGTCCGAAACAGGCGCACATCCGCACAAACACGCAGCTCAACGGCCTGCCAGTCGTCAGAGTCACTGAGCGTGGAGACGTAACACCCCACGCACGGAATGCGTAGGTCAACAGGTGCTCCGAATCACCTTCCCCATGGCCAAGGGAAAGCAAAAGCCCCAGGTCACGGCGAGTGAGTCCCGGGGCTTTCACAGAGCCGCCTTCGGGATTCGAACCCGAGACCTACGCATTACGAGTGCGTTGCTCTGGCCAGCTGAGCTAAGGCGGCGCGCTGACCGCACCATGGTGCGGTCAGCAACGACGGTAAGTCTACACAGTTTCCGGGGGTGCTCCGAACCGCCCCAGGGGCCCTCCGCTCCAGGGGCGGCGCAGCCCGGTACCAGGCCTATGAGCAGCGCTTTCCGTCTGTCGGAACGGTGCCGCGGACGAGGTAGGCGTTGATCGCGGAGTCGATGCAGGAGCTGCCGCGGCCGTAGGCGGTGTGGCCGTCGCCGCGGTAGGTGAGGAGGCGGGCGGAGGAGAGCTGACCGGCCAGGGACTGGGCCCAGCGGTAGGGGGTCGCGGGGTCACGGGTGGTGCCGACGACGACGATGGGGGCGGCGCCCTTCGCCTCGATGCGGTGCGGTTCGCCGGTGGGCGCGACCGGCCAGTAAGCGCAGTTCAGCGAGGCCCAGGCGAGGCCCTCTCCGAAGACGGGGGATGCCTTCTCGAAGTCGGGCAGCGCCTTGCGGACCTCGTCGGGGCCGTCGAAAGCAGCCGGCAGGTCGAGACAGTTCACGGCCGAGTTGGCGAACATCAGGTTGGCGTAGCCGCCCTCGGCGTCCCGCTCGTAGTAGCTGTCGGAGAGGACGAGCAGTCCGGCGCCGTCGTTCTCCCGGATCGCCGAGGTCAGCGCCTCGCGCAGCTGTTCCCAGGCGCTCTCGTCGTACATGGCTGCGATCACACCGGTGGTGGCGAGGGACTCGGTGAGCCTGCGGCCGTCCGGGTCGCCGGTGGGCAGGGGGCGGGCGTCGAGCCGGTCGAAGAACGCCTTGAGATTCTTGCCGACCTGCGCCGCCTTCGTGCCGAGCGGGCAGTCCGGCTGCCGCACGCAGTCCTTCGCGAACGACCGGAACGCCGTCTCGAAGCCCGCCGTCTGGTCCAGGTTCATCCGGCGGGAGGGCAGCGACGGGTCCATCGCGCCGTCCAGGACGAGCCGCCCGACCTGCTTCGGGAACAGCCCCGCGTAGGTCGCCCCGAGAAACGTCCCGTACGACGCCCCCACGTAGGTCAGTTTCCGGTCCCCGAGGGCCGCGCGCAGGATGTCCATGTCACGGGCCGCCTCGACGGTGGAGACGTGCCGAAGCAGTCTGGGCGACTGTGCGCCGCAGCCCTCGGCGAACTCCTTGTAGGCATCGACCAGTTCGTCGGTCTCACGCTGGTCGTCGGGGGTCACGTCGGTCTGCGTGTACGCGTCCATCTCGCGCCCGTCGAGGCATTCCACGGGCTCGCTGCGGGCCACACCGCGGGGGTCGACGGCAACCATGTCGTAGCGGGCGCGGACCGGGGCGGGGTAGCCGATGCCTGCGTACTGCTGGAGGTAGCCGACCGCCGAGCCACCCGGCCCGCCCGGGTTCACCAGCAGCGAGCCGATCCGCTTGCCCGGGCCGGTCGCCTTCTTGCGGGCGACGGCGAGCCGGACGTCGCCGGCGCCGGGGCGGGCGTAGTCCAGCGGCGCCTTCATCGTGGCGCACTGGAATCCGGGGACGCCACAGTCGCGCCAGCCCAGCTTCTGCCCGTAGTACGGCGCGAGCGCGGACGGCGTGGCCTGTGGCAGCGCGGCCAGTACCGCTCGGGCCGCCGCGGGGCGGGCGGTACTCGTCGAACTTCCGGAGGAGCAGGCCGAGACGAGCAGGGCGGCGAAGGAGACAAGCGTGACGCCGGTACGGAACCTGCGGGGGGAGCGCCTGGTGTGCATCCAGCGAGCGTAACTGTGTGCAACGGGAGGCATGCGGTACGTACGCCAACTGCCACGGACGAGTGACCCGGTCAATCCGCTCGGTCCCACAGCCGCCGACCGCCCACCGGGCGGACGAGCAGTCCATGCTCCGTGCCTGGCAGCCGCCCACCGGGCGGACCTTCAGCCGGCTCTGAGCGCCATCGTCATCGCCTCCACCGCCAGCAGTGGAGCCACATTCCGGTCGAGGGCCTCTCCGCACGCGGCGATCGCCTCGATCCGGCGCAGGGTGGACTCGGGGGTGCCGGCGCGGGCCAGCCGCTCCAGGGCGTCCTCGGCGTCCAGGTTGGCGAGGGCGATGCGGGAGCCGAGCTGGAGGGCGAGGACGTCGCGGTAGAAGGCGGTGAGGTCGGTGAGCGCGACGTCGAGGCTGTCCCTCTGCGTCCTCGTGCGCCGCCGCTTCTGCATCTCCTCCAGGTCCTTCATCACGCCCGCCGTGCCGCGCGGCATGCGGCCGCCCTGCACCGCGCCCATCGCCGCCTTCAGCTCGTCGGTCTCCTTGACGTCCCGCTCCTCGGCGAGCTGCTTGGCGTCCTCGGCGGCGGCGTCGACGAGTTCCTGCGCCGCCTTGAGGCAGCCGCCGACGTCCTCGACGCGCAGCGGCAGCTTCAGCACGGCGGCGCGGCGCGCACGGGCCGCCGGGTCGGTGGCGAGGCGGCGAGCCCGGTCCACGTGCCCCTGGGTGGCGCGGGCGGCGGACGCGGCGACGGCAGGCTCGACGCCCTCACGCCGTACGAGCATGTCGGCGACCGCGTCCACGGAGGGTGTGCGCAGGTTCAGGTGCCGGCAGCGGGAGCGGATCGTCGGCAGGACGTCCTCGATGGAGGGCGCGCACAGCAGCCAGACCGTGCGCGGGGCCGGCTCTTCGACGGCCTTGAGGACGGCGTTGGCCGACTTCTCGTTCAGCCGCTCCGCGTCCTCGACGAGGATGACCTGCCAGCGTCCGGTCGCCGGGGAGGTGTACGACTTGCGGACCGTGTCCCGCATGTCCTTGACCAGGATCTCCGCGCCCACGGCGGCGACCGTCGACACATCGGCGTGCGTGCCGACGAGGGCGGTGTGGCAGCCGTCGCAGAAGCCACAGCCGGGGATCCCGCCGAGCGCCCGGTCCGGGCTCACGCACTGGAGCGCGGCGGCGAACGCCCTGGCCGTCTGGATCCGTCCCGCGCCGGGCGGCCCGGTGAACAGCCAGGCGTGGGTCATGCTCGACGCCTCGGGCGGTGCGGTCCCGGCCGTGGTCGCGGTGACGAGCGCGTCGGCGTCCCGGGCGGCGGCGGCGAGCTGATCGCTCACCTTCTCCTGCCCGACGAGGTCGTCCCACACGGTCATGGGTCACGCCGCCCTTCCATCACGTCCACGTCCGCACCGCCGGTCGGTCCGCGGTGCGGAGGATCGGCCTGCGCCTTGCCGGTTCCATTGTGCGGGCAGCCACTGACAACCCGGCCCGGCGGTCACGGGCGTCAGCGCCGCCGGCCCCGCCCCCGGCCCTCGTCGAGGTCATCGTCGTCCCGGTGCGGACCCAGCAGCTCGTCCGCCAGTGACGGCAGGTCGTCCAGCGGGGTCTCCTCGGCCCAGTCGGAGCGGGGCCGCTGACGGGGCGCGCCGGACTCGTCGACCTGGGGCAGTTCCCGGGTACGGTCCTCGGTCCCGTCCGGTCCCGCCGCGCGCTCGTCGCGGAAGTACCCCGGCGGCACCCGGTCGCCCGGGTGTTCCCCGGACACGGACGGCAGCACGGCCGTCTCGTCCTCGGCGTTCGCCCCACGCACGGGCGGCAGTACGGCCGTCTCGTCCGCGGCCCCGGCCGGCGCCGGCGGCTGCGGCAGCTCGGCCGTCACCTCGTTGTCCGATTCCCGTGCTGAGGGCTCCCCGGCGGTCGGCGCCACGGCATCCGCCGCGTCCTCGACCGGTTCCTTGTCCATCCGCACCGGCGGCAGTACGGCCGTGTCCTCGATCGGCCCGCCCGACGCGTTCGTCGGCGTCACGGGGGCGGTGACCGTGCCGACGCCCGTGGTGCCGTCGACGAGCCCGACGCGACGGGCGACGCAGAAAACGCCGGTACCGCCGCCGGATCGGAAGAACAAGGAACAGGACGGGGACCCGGCGGATCCCGAAGCCGCGACCCCCGGAGAGGCCCAAGAACGAGAAG
>NZ_JARGEF010000069.1:0-34063 GCF_033794725.1 Streptomyces sp. ID05-39B
GCCCGGCTCAGGTGGAGGGCGATGAGGGTGACCGTCTTGCCGAGCCCCATGTCGTCGGCGAGGCAGCCGCCGAGGCCGAGGGAGGTCATGAGGTCGAGCCAGGCCAGGCCGCGCAGCTGGTAGTCGCGCAGGGTGGCGTCGAGGCCGGCGGGCGGTTCGGCGGGGCGGATGCCGGCGGTGAGGCGGTCGCGCAGGGTGGCGAGGGCGCCGACGGGGACCGCTTCGACGCTCTCGCCGTCGACGTCGGCCGTGCCGGTGAGGGCGACGGACAGGGCGTCCACCGGGTCCAGCAGGCCCAGTTCGCGTTTGCGGGCCTTGCGGACGAGGGCGGGGTCGACGAGGACCCACTGGTCGCGCAGCCGGACGACGGGGCGGTGGGCCTCGGCGAGGGTGTCCATCTCGGCCTCGCTGAGGGGGTCGCCGCCGAGGGCCAGCTGCCAGCGGAACTGGAGGAGGTCCTCGCTCTCGAAGAAGCCGGTGCCGTCGGTCGCCGAGCCGGGCGCGGGCCGTACGACCGCGGACGCGCTGAGGTCCTGGGCGAGGTCGCGCGGCCAGTGCACGGCGACCCCGGCGGCCGCGAGGCGGGTCGCGGCCACGCCGAGGAGGTCGCTCAGCTCGTCCTCGGACAGGGCCAGCACGTCGGGCGCGTCCTGGTCGGCGAGGCGGGCCAGGGGCGCCCAGACGCGTGCGGCGCGCCGCACGGCGAGGGCGGCGTCCACGCGGGCGCGTGCCCCGAAGGCGGCGTCCGCGTGGCCCGCCCACAGGGCCGCCGCGTCGGTCACCAGGGTCGGATCGGCGAGGCTGTGGACCTGGACGACGGCGGCACCGGCGCGGCGGGCTCCCTCGCCGTCGTCGAACAGGTCGTAGGCCGACAGGTCGAGGCGCAGCGAGATCCGCACGCCCGCGTCCATGCCCGCGGCGACCTCGGCCGCCCAGTCCTGGGCGCCGGGCAGCCGCTGTGGCCTGCGGTCGGCGAAGGGCTTCCCGCAGGCGTGGGGTGCGGCGGGGGTGCGGGGCAGGGTGTCGGCGACGGCGTCCAGGAAGGCGCGCATCAGGGCCTCGGGCTGCGGCAGCCGGAGCGGGCCGGGGCCGGGCAGCGGGACGGCATGGCCCTCGGCGGGCAGGGCGGCGGCGACGGCGCGCAGGTGCGCGATGTCCTCCGGTTCGAGCGGGCCGGCCCGCCAGGCGTCGTGGCCGGCCGGGGTGAGGCCGGGCAGCAGCCGGCCGCGGGCGGCGAGCCGCAGGGCGTGCAGGGCGGCGGCGCCCCAGCAGGCGGTCGCGGGGTGGGCGGCGGGGTCGTGCCGGGCGCGCACCAGGAGCGGCAGGGCCGTCTCCACGGGCAGGGACAGGGCGGGGGTCCGCCGGCGGCGGACCGAGGTCCCGTGGCGGCGGACGACGGTCAGCTCGGTGAGTTCGGTGCGGCCGGCGGGCGCGGCGTCGGGCAGCGGGCCTTCGTCGGGGTCCCAGAAGGCGATCCGGCCCTCGCGCGGGAGGGGCGCGGGCAGGAAGACGGCGGCGAGGCGCGCGCCGATCGGCTCCGCCGGGTGCCCGGCGACCGCGGTCATGTCGCTCATACGCAGTGTCCACCTCCCGCCCGCGTGTCGGATCAGTCGTCTTCGACTCTACGGGCGGGGTCTGACAATCGGCTCCGGGCCGCCGTCCCGGGGTGGACGACAGGGCCCGCGGGCCGGGGCCCGGATGTCCTAGGGGACGGTGCGTGAGACGACGTACACGATCGGGTAGCTCGCGTTCCCGGTGTTCACCACCACGTCCTGGGTGGGCTGGGGGGCCTTCTGCTTGCGGATGAAGCCGTAGTAGTCGCCGGGCCGGGAGCCCGGTCCGGCGAACTTCCAGCCGGTGATGGAGCGGTCGCGGTCGCTGATGGTGATGGCGTCCTTCTCCAGGTCGGACCGGCTGTGGCCGAGTGCGGCGAGGAAGGTGTCCAGGCCCTCGTGGGTGGTCTGGAACTGGACGTAGAGACGGCTGGTGCGCCAGTTGTTCGTCTCGTAGTAGGCGACGTTGTTCGACGGGTCCGGGATCGGTACCTGGTAGAGACGCTGCTGCACCTTGGAGGGCCAGGCCTCGGTGAGGCCGGTCGCCGAGTACTTCGCCTCCTTGTCCTTGCCGCTGTCGCGGCTCTGGTTGGCGGAGATGACCAGGTAGCCGGCCGGGACGCCGATGAGCAGCCCGATGATCAGCAGGGTGAGCGCGCGGCGGGCGGCCTCGGCGAACCGTTCGTAGCGCTCGAAGCGCTCCACGCGGCGGCGCTTGGCGCGCCGGAAGCGGCGGGCGACCAGGCGGGCCAGGTCGGCGGCGCCGACCATGCCGGCCTCGGGGCCGAGCTGGGCGCGGACGATCCGGGCCTCGGGGCGGTAGCCGCGTCCGGTGAGCTGCCGCTTGAACGCGTCGCGCGCGGGGCCGATGAGCAGGTCGTCGGCGGCCGAGACGCCGCCGCCGATCACGAAGCAGGAGGGGTCGAGGGCGGCGGCGAGGTTGGCGATGCCGACGCCGAGCCACTGGCCGATGTCCTGGAGCAGTTCGATGCACATGGCGTCGCCGTCGCGGGCCAGCTCGGTGATCATCGGGCCGGTGATGTCAGCGATGTTGCCCTTGACGTGCTCGATGATCCCGTACGCCACCGGGGAGTCCGCCGCTGCCAGCTCGCGCGCCTCTCTGACGAGCGCGTTGCCGGAGCTGTACTGCTCCCAGCAGCCGCGGTTGCCGCACGGGCAGCGGTGGCCGCCCGGCACGACCTGCATATGGCCGAACTCGCCCGCGACGCCGTACTTGCCGCGCTTGACCTGGCCGTCCTCCAGGATGGCGCCGCCGATGCCGGTCCCGAGGGTGATCATGACGAGGTGGTCCTCGCCGCGGCCCGCGCCGAAGCGCCACTCCGCCCAGGCGGCGGTGTTGGCGTCGTTGTCGACGAGGACGGGCACCGCGAGGCGGCCGGCGATGCGGTCGCGCAGCGGCTCGTTGCGCCAGGACAGATGGGGGGCGAACAGGACCCGGTTGCGGTCGGCGTCGACCCAGCCGGCCGCGCCGATGCCGACCGCGTGCACGTCGTGCCGGTCGGACAGGTCCAGGACCAGTTCGACGATCGTGTCCTCGACGACCTTGGGGCTCTTGGACTTGTCCGGAGTCTCGGTGCGGAGCTTCTCCAGGATGTTGCCGTCCGCGTCGACGACGCCCGCCATCACCTTGGTGCCGCCGATGTCGATCCCGACCGTGGGCACGCGGGGTGCGGTCAGGTGGGAGCGGCGCTCGCGGGTGCCGACCGTGCGCAGCGCGGTGGCTCGGCGGGAGCCGATGGGGGCGGTGAGGTCGCGGTAGGTGCTCATCATGGCCGATTCTGCCGCACGGGTACCTGCGGTGCCGAATGCGGGAGGGGGCGGATCGGTGAGCGACGTGCGCCGTCCGCGGGTCGGTGAGGGCTGGGCGCGCACACGCGGCGGAGCCGCGCACGGACACAGCCCCGCGCCCCTACGGGGCGCGTTCCAGCTCGTGTCTCAGATCGTCCAGCTCGTTTCCGCCCGCCATCTGGCGTGTCAGCTCGTCCAGGGTGATGGAGTCGCGCGTGTGGCTGCCCACCATCGTGCCCCGCTTCAGGAGGACGAATCTGTCGCCGACCAGGTAGGCGTGGTGGGGGTTGTGGGTGATGAGCACCACGCCCAGGCCCTGGTCGCGGGCGGCGGCCACGTACTTGAGGACCACGCCGGACTGCTTGACGCCCAGCGCGGCCGTCGGTTCGTCGAGGACGAGGACCTTCGCGCCGAAGTGCACCGCGCGCGCGATGGCCACGCACTGGCGTTCGCCGCCGGAGAGGGTGCCGATGGGCTGGTCGACGTCGCGCAGGTCGATGCCCATGCGCAGGAGTTCGGCGTGGGTGGTGCGGCGCATGAGGTCGACGTCCATGCGCTTGAAGGGGCCGGTGCCCCTACGGGGTTCCGAGCCGAGGAAGAAGTTGCGCCAGACCGGCATCAGCGGGACGACGGCCAGGTCCTGGTAGACGGTGGCGATGCCGCGGTCCAGGGCCTCGCGCGGGGAGGCCAGCCGGGTCTCCCGGCCGTCGAGGCTCAGGGTGCCGGCGTCGTGTCCGTGCAGCCCCGCGATGATCTTGATGAGGGTGGACTTGCCCGCGCCGTTGTCGCCGAGGACGCAGGTGATCTCGCCGGCGTGGACCTCCAGGGAGACCCCTTCGAGGGCGCGGACGTTGCCGTAGTGCTTGCTGACGCCGGACAGCTCCACGAGCGGCGTCAGGCTGTCGGCCGGGGTCGTCGCCTGCGTCATGTGGTGGCCTCCGCGCGCTTGCGGACCCAGGCGTTCAGCAGGGTCGCGAGGAGCAGCATCGCTCCGAGGAAGAACTTGAACCAGTCGGGGTTCCATTCGGCGAAGACGATGCCCTTGCTCGTCATGCCGAAGATGAGCGCGCCGACCGCCGATCCGGCCGCGCTGCCGTAGCCGCCGGTGATCAGGCAGCCGCCGATGACGGCCGCGATGATGTAGATCAGCTCGTTGCCGACGCCCTCGCCGGACTGGACGACGTCGTAGGAGAACAGCAGGTGCTGGCCGGAGATCCAGGCGCCGAACGCGACGCCCATATAGAGGCCGATCTTGGTCCGGTCGACGGGGACGCCGACCGCGCGGGCCGCGTCCTGGTTGCCGCCGACGGCGAAGATCCAGTTGCCGGCGCGGGTGCGCAGCAGGATCCAGGAGGCGACCGCGACCAGCGCGAACCACCACAGGATCGTGATCTTGAAGTTGACGTCGCCGATCGTCAGGGTGGACGCGAAGACGTCCCTGGCGGTGGGGAAGCCCTCCATGTCGGCGATGGTCTTCGTCGAGACGGTGCCGTCGATCAGCTTGGTGAAGCCGAGGTTCATGCCGGTCAGCATGAGGAAGGTGCCGAGCGTGATGATGAAGCTGGGCAGCCTGGTGCGGGTGAGCATGAAGCCGTTGAAGGCGCCGACGGCCAGGGTGACCAGGAGCGAGACGCCGACACCGACCCAGACGTTCGCCGTCATCTGGTAGCTGAACATCGACGACACCAGCGCCGAGGACGTGACCATGACGCCGGCCGAGAGGTCGAACTCGCCGCCGATCATCAGCAGCGCGACCGGGACGGCCATGATGCCGATCGTCGAGGAGGCGTACAGGACGGTACTGAGGCTGCTCGCGTTCAGGAAGCTGTCGGCGGCGAGGGCGAAGAAGACGAACACCGCGAGCGCGCCGACGACGGAGCCCAGTTCGGGGCGGCCGAGGAGCCGGCGCAGCGGGGAGACCCGCAGCAGCCGTTCGTCCGGGGTGAGGGCGGTCATCGGGTGCCCCGCCCGGTGTACTCGGCCAGCTCGTCCGCCTGGTCCTCGGTGATGATCTGCGGGCCGGTCAGGACGGGCTTGCCGCCGCCCAGGACGTCGCCGTTGTACCTGTACAGCCACAGCAGGTCGACGGCCTGGTAGCCCTGGAGGTACGGCTGCTGGTCGACGGCGAAGCCGAGGGAGTCGTCCGCCAGCCCGGCGGCCACCTTGGCGTTGAGGTCGAAGGTGTCGATCTCGGCCTTGCTGCCGGCGCCCTGCCTGGCCTTCACGGCGGTGTCTGCGTAGGGCGCGCCGAGGGTGACGACCGCGTCGATCGACGGGTCGGCCTGGAGCTTGGCCTCGATCGCGGACTGCACGTCGGGCATGCTGGTGCCGGTGACGTAGAGGTCGGACACGGTGCCGGTGAAGGTCTTCGCGACGCCGTCGCAGCGCTGCTCGTGGCCGACGTTGCCCTGCTCGTGCAGGACACAGACCGCCTTTTTCTTCCCGCGCCGGTTCAGCTCCTCGCCGACGGCCTCGCCGGCGATCGTCTCGTCCTGGCCGATGTGGGTGAGCGCGCCGAACGCCTTGGACTCGGCCGAGCCGGAGTTCACCGTGATGACGGGGATGCCCGCCTTGCGGGCGCGGGCGAGGGCGGCCTTCATCGCGTCGGGCTTGGCGAGGGTGACGATGATGCCGTCGACCCGCTTGTCGATCGCCGCGTCGACGAGCTGCGCCTGCTGCTGCGCCTCGTCGTCGTGGGAGTACAGGAAGTTGATGTTGTCCTTGACCGCGGCCTGCTTCGCGCCGCTCTGGACGATGTCCCAGAAGGTGTCGCCATCGCCCGAGTGGGTGATCATCGCGAAGGTCCAGCGGGGTGTGTTCACCGCCGCCCTGCCCTGCGCGGCCGCCTCACGGGCGTCCTCGGCACGCTTTCCCCCGGTACTGCTGCACCCCGCGAGGGAGAGGCAGAGCACCCCCGCCAACGCGATTCCTGTCCAGGTCCCAGAACGTGCCACGAGGCCGTGCCCTTCTTGCCGTGTTCCGACGTACGCGCGCGTCCGGTGTTCTCTCACCGGACGCAAACGCCCCAGTATCGAACACAGGGATCATGCGTCTCGTGGGCGGGGACCGCGAGTCGGTCGCATTGTCCGGACATTGCGACCAGGACGGCGCCGCGGGAGGGGTGCGTCCTACGGCCGTACGAGCAGCTGGAACTCGAAGGAGTAGCGGGTCGGACGGTAGATGTGGTCGCCGAACTCGACCGCGCGGCCCGTGTCGTCGAACGTGGTGCGCTGCATGGTGAGCAGCGGGGCACCCTCGGGCTCGGCCAGGCGCCCGGCCTCGGCGGCGGTCGCGGCGCGGGCGCCGATGGACTGGCGGGCGCTGTGCAGGGTGATCCCGGCCGACCGCATCATCCGGTACAGGCCGGTGGCCTCCAGTTGCGCGGTGTCCAGGTCCAGGAGGCCGGACGGCAGGTGGTTGGACAGGTACGCCATCGGTTCCCCGTGCGCGAGCCGCAGCCGCTCCACACGGTGCACCTCACTGCCCTCGGCGACCGCGAGCGCGGCGGCGACCTCGGCGGTCGCGGGGACGACGGTGTTGACCAGGACCGTCGTCGCGGGGCGCTGGCCCGCCGCTTCCAGGTCGTCGTAGAGGCTGCTCAGCTCCAGGGGGCGCTTGACCTGGCTGTGCACGACCTGGGTGCCGACACCCCGGCGGCGGACCAGCAGGCCCTTGTCCACGAGGGACTGGATCGCCTGGCGGACGGTGGGGCGGGACAGGCCGAGCCGGGCGGCCAGCTCGATCTCGTTGCCCAGCAGGCTTCCGGGGGTGAGCACGCCGTGCTCGATCGCCGCCTCCAGTTGCTGGGACAGCTGGAAGTACAACGGCACCGGAGAGCTTCGGTCCACACTGAGTTCGAGCTGCACGGTCGGGTCCACCTCTGGTTTCGGCACGGGCCGAGCGTAGCTCCGTGGCCGGTTGACGGGAAGTCGTGTAGTCCGATTGTCCGGACAAACGCATTGACAGGGTGCGGCCTGCGAGGTCACCTTGATTCCATGCGCATCGGGGTCATCGGGACGGGCCGCATCGGCACCATTCATGCGAACACACTCAGCCGTCACCGGGAGGTCGGATCGCTCATCCTGACGGACGCGGAGCCCGCGCGGGCCACGGAGCTGGCGCTGCGGCTGGGCGAGACGGCCGCTCCCGGGGTCGAGGAGATCTTCCGGTGGGGCGTGGACGCGGTGGTGATCACCACCGCCACCTCGGCCCACGCCGAACTGATCGGCCGGGCGGCACGCTCCGGGCTGCCGGTGTTCTGCGAGAAGCCCATAGCCCTGGACCTGGCGGGCACCCTGGCGGCGATCGCCGAGGTCGAGACCGCCGGGACCGTCCTGCAGATGGGGTTCCAGCGCCGCTTCGACGCCGGGTACACGGGCGCCCGGGAGGCGGTGCGCTCAGGACGGCTCGGGCGGCTGCACACCGTGCGCGCGGTGACCTCCGACCAGGCGCCGCCCCCCGCCGCGTGGCTGCCGGTGTCCGGCGGCCTGTTCCGGGACGCGCTGATCCACGACTTCGACGTCCTGCGCTGGGTGACCGGCCGCGAGGTGGCCGACGTCTACGCCGCCGGGTCGGACGCCGGGCCGGCGATGTTCCGTGCCGCGGGCGACGTCGACACCGCGGCGGCGGTCCTCACCCTCGACGACGGCACCCTCGCCACGGCCACGGCGACACGGCTGAACGGCGCCGGGTACGACGTCCGCATGGAACTGGCCGGGGAACTCGACCAGGTCGTGGTGGGGCTCGACGACCGCACGCCGATCGCCTCCACCGAGCCGACGGGACCCCCGGCCGCCGACAAACCGTGGACGGGGTTCCTTGAGCGCTTCGGTCCCGCGTACGAGGCGGAACTGATCGCCTTCGTCGATGTCGTACGGGGCGCACGGCCCAACCCCTGTGACGGCCGCGAGGCCCTCCAGGCCCTGCGGATCGCCGAGGCCTGCGAGGTGTCCCGGCGGGAGCGCCGGGCGGTGTCCCTGGCGGAGATCCCGGCGGCGCCGGCAGCGACGGGGTCGCCGGGGGCGTAGGCAGGGCGGCATTCCGGTCTCCGAACGCGTCGCCCGCATCCCCCGTCCCCCGGCAGCCCCGACCATCGGCGCGCCGGCAGGCTCCGTACGCCCCGCGTCGGTATGCCCGGCAGCCACTCGTCGAAGGGGCCGTCCCTCCAGGGCCGCCCCCGCGTGCCCGCTGCGGCCGACGGGTTCCGTCAGTCGTCCCGGCCCGGCCGATCGTCGTCCAGCAGTCCCGCGTCGTACGCCAGCAGGGCGATCTGCACACGGTTGTTGAGGTCCAGCTTGGCCAGGACGCGTGAGACGTGGGTCTTGACGGTGGCGACGCTCATGAAGAGTGCGGCGGCGATCTCGGCGTTGGACAGGCCGCGCCCGACCGCGAGGGTGACCTCGCGTTCCCGTTCGCCCAGGACGGCGATCCGGGCACGCGCGCGTGCCCGGCGGTCGTCGGCTGCGGTGCCGGCCGCGTGGGCCATCAACTGGCGGGTGACGGTGGGCGACAGGACGGGGTCGCCGGCCGCGACCCGGCGTACCGCGTCGACGATCTGGGCGGGCGGGGTGTCCTTGAGGACGAACCCGGCGGCCCCCGCGCGCAGGGCGCGCAGCACCTGCTCGTCGGCGTGGAAGGTGGTGAGGACGACGACCTGTGGGGCGTCCTCTCGGGCGCGCAGCCGCCGGGTGGCGGTCAGGCCGTCCACCGACGGCATCCGGATGTCCATGAGGACGACGTCGGGGCGGGTGCGGTCGACCAGCGCCTCGACCTCGCCGCCGTCGGCGGCCTCACCGACGATCTCGATGTCCTGGGCGCCGCCCATCATGAGGGACAGACCGGCTCGCACCAGGGGGTCGTCGTCGACGAGGAGGAGTCTGATCGCAGTCATGGGCCCTACGTAATCACGGCGGACGCCAGGGAGTTGGCCCTCGGCGAAGGGAGGCCGGGGCCGGCCGGCCGCCGTCACGCGGGGCCGGGCCACGGCAGCCAGGCGCGCACCTCGAAGCCGCCGTCCTCCCACGGTCCGTGCTCCAGGCGGCCCCCGGTCAGGGTCGCGCGTTCGGTGAGGCCGATCAGGCCCTGGCCGGAACCGGGGACGGGCGGGACGTCGCCCTCCGGGGCGGGGTTGCGGACGGTCACCGTGAGGCCCACTCCGGGGCCGCCGGCGACCACGACGGCGGCCTCCGCGCCCGGCGCGTGCTTGCGGCTGTTGGTGAGGCACTCCTGGGTGATGCGGTAGGCGGTGCGGCCCACGGAGGCGGGCACGGCGGCCGGGTCGGTGACGCGCTGGTCGAGGGTGACCTTCATGCCCGCCTCACGGGACTCGGCGACCAGCGCGTCCAGGGCGGCCAGGGTGGGCTGCGGCCGGCCCGCGTCGTCGTGTTCCCCTTCACCGGCCCGCAGTACGCCGATGATCTCTCGCAGGTCCTGGAGGGCCTCGTGGGCGCTCTCCCGGATGACCCCGGCCGCGCGCACGATCTCCTCGCGGGGCGCGTCCGGCCGGAACTCCAGCGCGCCCGCGTGCACGCTGAGCAGGGTCAGCCGGTGGGCGAGCACGTCGTGCATCTCGCGGGCGATGGCCTCGCGGGCCAGCCGCTGTGCCTGCTCGGCCCGCAGCCGGGCCTCCGTCTCGGCGCGCCGGGCCCGGTCGCGCAGGCTCAGCATGAGCTGCCGCTTGGACCGCACGAGCATGCCCCAGCCGATGACCGCCACGGTGATCAGCACGGTCCACACGACGGCCGGCCCGTATTCCAGCTCGGGGTCCGGGCGGGCCCACAGCAGCAGCGGGATCACGGCGAGCTGGAGACCGCCGACCCAGGCGACGTAGCGGAAGGGCCGGTGCACGGCGAGGGTGAACAGGGCGATCGTGCAGGCGCCGGCCGAGGTCGTGGAGAGGAAGGCGAAGGGGATCGTGGCGGCGGCGAGGCCGAAGGGCCAGCGGCGGCGCAGCCACACGGCGGCGCAGGCGAGCGCGCCCAGCAGCTGGTCGGCGACGACGAGGGAGTGCGGGAGGTTCTCCTGCTCGGTGAGTGTGTCGGCCACGACCAGGCCGAGGACGACGGCGATCACGAAGCAGGTGAAGTCGACGAGCCAGTCGCGCGCGGTGCGCCGGGGCCGCCTGCCGGACCGTCCGGCGTCCGGGTCGAGCTGCGCGGCCACGGCGGACGGCAGCAGCCATCGCCGCGTCGGGAAGATCGCTGCCTGCGGTACCGGCACCGGCCGGTCGTCACCCCTCATGGTCGACAAATCTACGCAGCCCGGGGCCGCCGCACCCCTCCTCGGCCGGGATCGGCGACCTGCGCCGGCCGGACACCGACGAAAGTCGCACCGGCGTCGGCTGAAGGTGTACTGCGACCCGCCGGCGAGAGCCTTCCGTCGCGAGCGTCTCGCCCCGCGGCCGATGTGTGTGGGGGGACCGCGGGGCGAGGGTCTGGGGTATGAAGCAGCTTCTGGAGCTACTCGGTTTCTTCGCCCTGGTGCAGGGCGTCGCCGGCCTGGTGCACGAGTTCACCGACCTGCACTGGGGTCTCGTACAGCAGTTCGGCGTCCTCGACGGCTACGAGGTCTACGCGAGCGTCGCGCTGCTGGTGCTCGCGTTCGCCCTGTTCGCCGCCGCGGAGAGCCGGAAGCCCGGCTGAACGCGGGCCGGGCCTGCGGCCGTTGGCACCGTTCCTCGGCGATCCGCCACGCAGCGGTCCGTTTCCCTACGGGGGTCGAGTCCGACGGTCGAGTACGACGGTCGGGCCGGCCGGCTCAGCAGTCGTGGTCGACCAGGTCGAAGCTCGCGTAGTGGTCGGCGGTGTAGTAGTCCTCCTCGGTCTGCTGCCCGGTCACGATGCGACGCGCGCCGCGCGTGGAGGAGCCCGGCGTCTTGACCGTGTACTCGTGGTAGTAGCCCGAGGACTTCGAGGGCAGGACGCCTTCCCGGTTCTGGAAGACGGATCCGTCCTGGGAGTACGGGAACGGGCCGCCCTGGTCGATCAGCCTCAGCGTGGTGTACGCCTGCGAGGGCAGGTCGCTGTGGCAGATGCTGCCGACCGCGGCCGGCGCCGCGGTCGCCGGGCCGGCGGAGACGGTGCCGCCGACGAGGAGGGCGGACAGGAGGGCGGCGGCGCCGCCGATGCGTGTGATTCGTGGGGGGAATCTCATGGCTTCATGATGACGCGCGTAGATGATGGCATGTCAATGACAACCACGAGAATTTCCCGTCAAGCCGCACGAGTTTTCCGGGAGTTAACCTGCCGCGGACCCACCGATGAGAAACCGTCGCCCGGACGGTCTCCCCTGACGTTGCCGACAGCACAGGAGGAACACGTGACGCAGCTGCTGAGAGTCCAGAACTTCAACATCTCGAGCGACGGCATCGGCGCCGGCGAGGACCAGAGCCTCGAGCGGCCGTTCGGCCACGTCGACCCCGGAAGGCTGTTCGCCTGGGCCGGCGCCACGGCGAGCTGGCCCATGCGCACCGACCCCGGAGGCAGCCGGGGCCTCGACGACCTCTTCACGCGGGACTACGCCCGCAACATCGGCGCCGAGATCATGGGCCGCAACAAGTTCGGGCCGGTGCGCGGTCCCTGGCAGGACGACGAGTGGCGCGGCTGGTGGGGCGAGAAGCCCCCGTTCCACACCCCCGTGTTCGTCATGACGCACCACGAGCGTCCCTCGCTCACGCTCTCCGACACCACGTTCCACTTCGTCGGCGGCGACCCGGCCGCGGTCCTCGAACAGGCGCGGGAAGCGGCGCGAGGCAAGGACGTCCGCCTCGGCGGCGGGGTCAGCACGATCCGGCAGTTCCTCGACGCCGGCCTCGTCGACACCCTGCACGTGGCGGTCTCGCCGGTGAAGCTCGGCTCCGGACTGAAGCTCTGGGAGTCACCCGAGGAGTTGCTCGACCGCTACCACCTGGACGTCGTGCCCAGCCCGAGCGGCGTGACGCACCACCTGTTCTGGCGGAAGGAGAGAGCCTGATCAGGACGGCCGGGTGAGGACGGCCAGGTGAGGACGGCCGGGTGAGAGCGGCCCGGTGAGGACGGCCCCGTGGCGACGGTCGGACACCTTCCGTCGAGCCCGTACGTCCCCGTACCCCGGCCGTCGGTCGAGGCCGCCTGTCCGGACGGAGGTCGGCGTCCGTTCGCCGCCAGCACGGCGGGGCGTCCGGCGCTGGAATGGACGCATGACGACTTCGGAGAAGACCCTGAACGGCAAGGTGGCCCTGGTGACCGGCGGCAGCCGCGGCATCGGTGCGGCGACGGCGGTACGGCTGGCGCGGGAGGGCGCGGACGTGGCCCTGACGTACGTGAACGGCAAGGAGGCGGCCGACGACGTCGTCCGGGCCGTCGAGGCCCTCGGACGGCGCGCGGTGGCCCTGCGGGCGGACTCCGCGGACGCCGGGGAGGCGGCGGGTGCGGTCGGCGCGGCGGTGGACGCGCTGGGTGGGCTCGACGTCCTGGTGAACAACGCGGGGGTCGGGGTGCTCGGCCCCCTGGAGGACCTGTCGCTCGCGGACGTGGACCGGGTGCTCGCGGTGAACGTGCGGGGCGTCTTCCTCACCTCCCGGGCGGCCGCCGGGCGGATGGGCGCCGGCGGACGGATCATCACGATCGGGAGCTGCATGGTCCAGCGGGTGCCGGGCCCCGGCGGGACGCTGTACGCGCTGAGCAAGTCGGCGCTGGTCGGGCTGACGAAGGGGCTCGCGAGGGAGTTGGGGCCGCGGGGGATCACAGCCAACCTCGTCCATCCCGGGCCGATCGACACGGACATGAACCCGGCGGACGGGCCGTACGCGGGCGGTCAGGCGGCGCTGACCGCGCTGGGCCGGTTCGGCACGGCCGGTGAGGTGGCGTCGACGGTGGCGTACCTGGCGGCCGCCACCTATGTGACGGGTGCGGAGTTCGCGGTGGACGGCGGCCACGCGGCGTGAGCCCGCCGGGTGGTCCTGCCGGGGATCTCGCCCCGGCGCCTCTTCCCGCTCCCGTTCCCGGCCCTGGGGCAACAGCCCCCGGGGCCGGGAGCGGGACCCGACTCAGCCGCCCAGTTCCTGGTGCCTCGCCCGGAGGGCTGCCGCGCCGGCCTGCGTCAGGGAGCCGATGAGCCGCAGCCGCGAGATGCCCCCGTCCGGGTAGATGTCCACGCGCGCGTGGGTACCCACCGCCGGGGCGGGCAGCACGAAGCGATGGCTGGTGTCCGGCTGGAGGCGGGTGCGCGGCAGGATCTCCCGCCACTCCCCCTCCTCGCCGTCCCGCACGGACACGGCCGCCCACCCGGCGCTGTTGCCCTTCAGGTACGCCGTGTCGATCTCCAGCGCCCGGATCTCGGCCTGGGCCGCCAGCCGGTACCGGATCCAGTCGTTGCCCTGGTCCCGGCGCCGCCGCGTCTCCCAGCCGTCGTCCATCTTGCGGGAGCGTCCCGGCTGGATGGTGTTGGTGGCCGGCGAGTAGAAGAGGTTCGAGGCGTCCTCGGCCTGCCCGCCGTTCTCCAGCGCGACGACGTCGAAGGTTCCAAGGACGGCCAGCCACTCGGGGTCCGGGACGACCTCGCCGTACACGCGGAGCCGGGCGATGCCGCCGTCGGGGTGCTGGTTGACCCGCAGGTGGGTGAAGCGCTGTTCGACGCAGACGGCGAAGCCGTTCGCCGCGTGGCCGCCGACGGGGGTGCGCGGGACGAGCGTCGTCCACTTCACGTCGTCCCCGAGGAGGGCCTCGGGCGAGGGCGTGCCCGCCACCGAGGTGGCCTCGACCGACACCGCCTGCGGGTAGTTGCCACGGAAGTGGGCCGTGTCGACGACGATGCCGCGGACCACGCCGGGCGCGCCGAGCCGGACGAGCGCCCAGTCGTGGTCGTCGGCCGTCGGCCACGGGTGGTCGGCGCGGACGCCCCGACGGCGGCGGGTCTCCCAGCCGTCCATGATCTTGCCCTTGTGCCCGAAGTGCTCGGGGTCGAACTCGGCGGGTCCGGGCAGCAGCAGGTTCTCCCGCTGGGCGAAGAACTCGTCGTTGGCGGCGATGACGGCGGCGCCGAGCTGCCGGTCGGCGAGGTTGGCGTGGGAGGTGAAGGGGAAGTCCGCGGTGCGGTAGTCCGCGTACGGGTCGCCTCCGCCGTAGGGGTTCGCGTCGCCGGTGAAACCGGCCGACAGGGGGTGCTGCTGCGCCGTCACGGTGATCAGGGGTTCCTTTCGGGGGTCGGCCGCGTGCGGGCGGGTGCGGGGTTCGCGTCAGTGGTCGCGGGTGAGGAGCCGGCCCTTGGGCGCGGAGAACTCGCCGTCACAGACGATGCGTTCGCCGCGCAGCCAGGTGGACTTCACGACGCCGTGCAGGGTCCGGCCGGCGTAGGCGGTGACCCGGTTGCGGTGCTGGAGGGCGGCCGGGTCGACGGTGAACGTCTCGTCGGGTGCGAGGACCGCGAAGTCGGCGTCGCGGCCCGCCTCGATGGCGCCCTTGCGGTCGAGGCCGACGAGGGCCGCCGTGCGCGTCGACATCCAGCGGACGACGTCCTCCAGGCCGTGGCCGCGCCTGCGGGCCTCCGTCCAGACGGCGGAGAGGCTGAGTTGCAGGCCGGAGATGCCGCCCCAGGCGGTGGCGAAGTCGCCGGTCTTGAGATCGGCGGTGGACGGGGAGTGGTCGGTGACCACGCAGTCGATGGTGCCGTCGGCCAGCGCCTGCCACAGGAGATCCTGGTTGGCGGCCTCGCGGATGGGCGGGCAGCATTTGAACTCGCTGGCGCCGTCCGGCACTTCCTCGGCGGTGAGAGTGAGGTAGTGCGGACAGGTCTCGGCCGTGACACGTACGCCGTCGGCCTTGGCGGCGGCGATCAGCGGGAGCGCGTCGCTGGAGGAGAGGTGCAGGACGTGCACGCGCGCGTGCAGGCGTCTCGCCTGGGCGATCAGGCTCGCGACGGCGGTGTCCTCGGCGTCGCGCGGGCGGCTGGCGAGGAAGTCGGCGTACCTGGGTCCGCCCTGCTGAGGGGCGGACGCGAGGTGGTGCGGGTCCTCGGCGTGCACGATGAGCAGGCCGTCGAATCCGGCGATCTCGGCCAGGGACCGGGCGAGACGGTCCTGGTCGAGGTGGGGGAACTCGTCCACGCCGGACGGGGAGAGGAATGCCTTGAAGCCGAAGACGCCCGCCTCGTGCAGGGGGCGCAGATCCTTGACGTTGCCGGGCAGGGCGCCGCCCCAGAAGCCGACGTCGATGTGCGCCTTGTCGGCGGCCACCCGCCGCTTGATGTCCAGGTGGTCGGCCGTCGTGGTCGGCGGGAGGGAGTTGAGCGGCATGTCGACGAGGGTGGTGATGCCGCCGGCGGCCGCCGCGCGCGTGGCGGTCCAAAAGCCTTCCCACTCGGTGCGGCCGGGGTCGTTGACGTGCACGTGCGTGTCGACGAGGCCGGGCAGCAGGACGTCGTCGCCGAGGTCCTCCAGGCGGGCGCCGGACGGTAGGGCGGCGTCGTAGGGGAGGACGGCCGTGATCGTGCCGGCGGACACCGCTACCGAGGCGGCGCGTGTCCCTTCCGCAGTGATGACGCGCGTGGAGCGCAGCACCAGTTCAGCGTCGGACACCCGAACCCCTCTCTGCCACCGTTCACTTCCGCGAAACGTGAGGCGGCCGGGGCACGTTCCTGGGCACCCCTCGCGCAACCTCCGCGTAACGGAATTCAACGTTCTGTTGAAGGAGTCTTCACTCCCGGCCACCGTGCCGTCAAGGGCACACTCCTCCACAGTGCACCCGGCGCGGCCACTCTGGACGTTTCCACAACACGGAATTACGATTCCGGCAAGCAGAACGTAGCTACGCACCAGCGGGGAGTCAACCGACCGCCGGGTAGGCTTCAGCCCTTCCCGCAGGTTTCGAAAGGAACGCGCCCGTGCCGACGTCCAGCGCCAGCACCACCGACTCCGCCAAGTCCAGCAGCGGCGGGGTCCAGTCCCTCGAGCGCGCCTTCGACCTGCTGGAGCGGATGGCGGACGCGGGCGGGGAGGTCGGCCTCAGCGAACTCTCCGCGAGCAGCGGGCTCCCGCTGCCGACGATCCACCGCCTGATGCGCACCCTGGTCGCCTGCGGGTACGTCCGCCAGCAGTCCAACCGCCGCTACGCGCTCGGTCCGCGGCTGATCCGCCTCGGCGAGTCCTCGGCCCGGCTGCTCGGCACGTGGGCCCGCCCGTACCTGGCCCGGCTGGTCGAGGAGACCGGCGAGACGGCGAACATGGCGCTCCTGGACGGCGACGAGATCGTGTATGTGGCGCAGGTGCCGTCGAAGCACTCGATGCGCATGTTCACCGAGGTCGGCCGACGCGTCCTGCCGCACTCCACAGGCGTGGGCAAGGCCCTCCTCGCGGCCTTCCCGGACGCCGAGGTGCGCGCGCTGCTCGCCCGCACCGGCATGCCGGCCGCGACGGACAGGACGATCACCACCCCGGAGGGCTTCCTGGCGGCCCTGGAGGAGGTCCGCACCGCCGGTTACGCGGTGGACGACAACGAGCAGGAGATCGGCGTGCGCTGCCTCGCGGTCCCGGTGCCCGACTCCCCCACCGCGGCGGCCATCTCGATCTCCGGGCCGGCGGGCCGTGTCACCGAGTCCGCCACCGGGAAGATCGTCCCGGTGCTGCAGCAGGTGGCCGCGGAACTGTCCGAGGTGCTGTCGAACCCGGGCGGCACGACCGTCTGAACGGGACCGCGTCCACGGCACCGATTCCACGGGACCGACGCAGCAACCGGACCACCCCCGTGTGCCACTGACGGCCCGTCACCTCCGCGGCGGCTCCCCGAACAGGTCCACCGCGCTGCGCACCTGCGACAAGCCCCGCGCCAGCGCGCTCACCGAGCCGATCGCGCCCGCGATGAGCAGCAGGGAGCGGCGCAGCCGCGGGATCTCCGGGATGCCGTGGGCCGCCATCGCGGCGAGCGCGGCGAGTTCGTCCTCGGCGATGACCCGGTCCGGGAACTCGGCCGGGAGCGCGGCGAGTTCGCGGCGCAGCCGGGACACCGCGGTCCGCAGTTCCGCCACCCTCGGATCCTCGTCGCTGCCGGTCACTGGCCTCTGTCCCAAGCTCCGCAACACAGCTCTCCCCCCTCGCACATCCCTCGTGCGTACGTACGTAGCGCCCTCGTGACGGTGGTCGGACGCCGTGAGGACGCGGGTCAGTAAACGCCACCCGGCACCCGCTCCGCCACACCAGGGGCCGAAATTCAGCCCTGCGACACCGCCCGGCCGCCGCCTCTTCAGGTATGCAGAACACATGACGCACACGGAACACCAGGTCGCCGGACAGGTCGCCGGACTACTCCTCGCCGCGGGCGGGGGGCGGCGCCTCGGCGGGCGCCCCAAGGCTCTGTTGACGTACCGGGGACGCCCGCTCGTCGAACACGCGGTGCGGGCGCTGCGGGCGGCGGGCTGCACGCGCGTGCACGTGGTCCTGGGGGCCGCCGCCGACGCCGTACAGGAGCGGGCGCGGCTCGACGGGTGCGTGCCGGTGGTGAATCCGCAGTGGGAGCGGGGCATGGGCGGCTCGCTGCGAGCCGGTCTGGACTCGCTGGCCGGGACGGGGGCGACGGCCGCGCTCGTCTCACTGGTCGACCAGCCCGGCATCGGTGAGGAGGCACTGGCGCGGGTGCTCGCCGGACACGAGGACGAGTCGTCGCTGGTGTCCGCCGCCTACGACGGGAAGCGCGGGCACCCGGTGCTGCTCGGGGCCGCCCACTGGGCCGGTGTCGCGCAGGCCGCGACCGGCGACCGGGGGGCACGCGGCTACCTGGAGGCGCACGAGCCGGAGATCCGGCTGGTGGAGTGCGCGGACGTGGCCCGGCCGTACGACATCGACACGGTGGACGACCTGATCCACCTTGAGTGAACGGGGTGGCACGGAGAGCCACCTTCCCTCGACCCGGAGAATCTCGACATCAACAAACCATTGAACTTCCACGATGAGGAAACTAGAATCCACTGCTCAGAAGCGTTCGGTCGCTCTCCGCACGCTCCCCGCCCCACCCGGGTCGTCCGGCACCCGGTGCCACGCTCGCTGAAGGAAGTGACAGCTCATGTCCGCATCCGTGCCGTCCCCGGCGGCCGTCGTCGACGCCGAGCCCCTGCCCCGGCAGGACGAGGTCCTCACCGACGCGGCCCTCGCCTTCGTGGCCGAGCTGCACCGGCGGTTCACGCCGCGTCGTGACGAACTCCTCGCGCTGCGCGCGGAGCGCCGGGCCGAGATCGCCCGCACCTGCACGCTCGACTTCCTCCCGGAGACCGCCGCGATCCGCGCCGACGACTCCTGGAAGGTCGCCCCCGCGCCGGCCGCGCTCGACGACCGCCGGGTGGAGATCACCGGCCCCACCGACCGCAGGATGACCGTCAACGCCCTCAACTCGGGCGCGCGGGTCTGGCTCGCCGACTTCGAGGACGCCTCCGCGCCGACCTGGGCGAACGTCGTCCTCGGCCAGCTCAACCTGATCGACGCGTACCGCGGGAACATCGACTTCACCGATCCGGTCTCCGGCAAGTCGTACGCCCTGCGCCCGGCGCAGGAGCTGGCGACCGTCGTCATGCGTCCGCGCGGCTGGCACCTGGACGAGCGGCACCTGAAGGTCGACGGCCGGGCCGTCCCCGGCGCCCTCGTCGACTTCGGCCTGTACTTCTTCCACAACGCCCGCCGGCTGCTCGACCTCGGCAAGGGACCGTACTTCTACCTCCCGAAGACCGAGTCGCACCTCGAAGCCCGCCTGTGGAACGACGTGTTCGTGTTCGCGCAGGACCATGTCGGCGTCCCGCAGGGCAGTGTGCGCGCGACCGTCCTCATCGAGACGATCACCGCCGCGTACGAGATGGAGGAGATCCTCTACGAACTCCGCGACCACGCCTCGGGGTTGAACGCGGGCCGCTGGGACTACCTCTTCTCCATCGTGAAGAACTTCCGTGACGGCGGGCCGAGGTTCGTGCTGCCCGACCGCAACGCGGTGACGATGAGCGCCCCGTTCATGCGCGCGTACACCGAACTCCTCGTGCGTACCTGCCACAAGCGCGGGGCCCACGCCATCGGCGGCATGGCGGCCTTCATCCCCTCGCGCCGCGACGCCGAGGTCAACAAGGTCGCCTTCGAGAAGGTGCGGGCCGACAAGGACCGGGAGGCCGGCGACGGCTTCGACGGGTCCTGGGTCGCCCACCCCGACCTCGTGCCGATCGCCATGGAGTCCTTCGACCGGGTCCTCGGCGAGCGGCCCCACCAGAAGGACCGGCTGCGCGAGGACGTCGACGTCAAGGCGGCCGACCTGCTCGCCGTCGACTCGCTCAAGGCGCGGCCGACGTACGCCGGTCTCGTCAACGCCGTGCAGGTGGGCATCCGTTACATCGAGGCGTGGCTGCGCGGGCTGGGCGCGGTCGCCATCTTCAACCTGATGGAGGACGCGGCCACCGCCGAGATCTCGCGCTCGCAGATCTGGCAGTGGATCAACGCGGGCGTCGAGGTCGAACGCGACGGTACGACGGTGCGGGTGACGCCGGAGCTGGCCCGCGAGGTCGCCGCCGCCGAACTGGCCGCAGTCCGCGCCGAGATCGGCGAGGAGGCCTTCGCGGCCGGCCACTGGCAGCAGGCCCACGACCTGCTGCTGACGGTCGCCCTCGACGAGGACTACGCCGACTTCCTCACCCTTCCGGCCTACGAGCAGCTCACCGGCTGACCCGGCGCCGGCTCACCCCGGTCCGTCCGAGTGGCCCAGGGACTTCCCCGGGGCCACTCGGTCGCGGACGAGCCGCTTGACCGCGGTCGGCTCCGGGAAGCCCTGCTCGCGGCGGTCCCAGACGACCTCGTCGTTCACCCGGACCACGAAGACGCCGCCCCTGCCCGGCTTGAGGGCCAGTTCGGTCAGCTCCGCCTCGAAGG
Organism: Streptomyces sp. ID05-39B; assembly: GCF_033794725.1. NCBI lineage: Bacteria > Bacillati > Actinomycetota > Actinomycetes > Kitasatosporales > Streptomycetaceae > Streptomyces > Streptomyces sp. ID05-39B. The sequence continues at coordinate 20,224 of NZ_JARGEF010000069.1, forward strand.
TGGTGAGCAGTTCCTGTGCCAGCCAGGCGGCGCGGGGCAGCCAGCGGCACTGGGTGCAGTACTCGATCTCGACCCGTCGGCCGTCCGATGGTTTCGTCATCCGAGGTGTACCGACCAATCCTGTTCCGCAGCCGGCTTGCCGTGCAGGTCGGGGACCCGCTTGAGCCAGTCCGGCCGCCCTTGCCGGGTCTTCGCGGCCCGCCGGGCCTCTTCGGCGGCGAGTTCGTCGCGGGTGGGGAAGTCCGTGGGCAGCCAGGCCGCGGAGGCAGCCGCGCGCGCGTGGAGGTGGTTCACGTACGCCGTCCTGGCCTCGTCAGCGGTCGTGAAGAAAGGTTCGTCCAGGAGCCAGGCGTCCGGCACCTCGGCGACGATCTCCCGCAGCAGCCCCTCGGTGACCCTGGGCGCCAGTTCGGCGTCGGCGGCCCGTACGTCGGGGGCGTGGCGGCCCAGGGCGTGGTGGCGGAAGTCGTACCGCTTCGCCGGGTCGGAGCCGTCCCAGCGGTGGTGGAAGACGAGGGCGGCGCCGTGGTCGATGAGCCACAGGCGCGGGGGCACGGTGCCGAGCGTGGGCCACACCATCAGGTTGGAGCTGTGGACGGTCCGGTCGACGTTGACGGTGAGGGCGTCGAGCCAGACGATCCGGCCGGCCTCCAGGGGGTCCACGGGGAACACCTCGGCGATGTCCGGGGTGAAGTCCCGCGCGCCCGGCAGATGGTCCATGCCGAGGTTGACGCCGCGGCTGGCGGCGTGCAGGTCGCGGACCTCCTGGTGGGGCTCGTCACCGGCGATCGCCGGGTCGAAGTGGACCAGGACCAGCTCGGGGAAGCGCAGGCCCAGGGCCCGCGCCAGTTCGCCCACGATCACCTCGGCGACCAGCGCCTTGCGGCCCTGCGCGGAGCCGGTGAACTTCACGACGTACGTCCCCAGGTCGTCGGCCTCGACGACCGCGGGCACGGAGCCGCCGGAGCGCAGGGGTTCGACGTATCGGGTTGCGGCGACCTCTCTCAACATTTCCTCAGGCCACCCGCCTCTTCAGCCTTGCGATCCACGGCCGACCTTGGGGCCTCACACAGCGAAAATTGCCCGTCAGTAGCCCTGGGGAGAATCTGGGGAGTTTCGAACGGCATGCAGATCTCCCTGCCTCCCTGGCAGTCCGTCGATGGGCCGTCCGCCCCTTGCTTCCGGCCTCCGGCATGAAGTGAGCATAGTAAGCGAGGGTGATCGCCGGTGCGGAGTGCCCGAGCCACCGCGCCAGGGTCACGACGGATTCTCCGGCCTCCGGCATCATGGAGGCGTATGTGCGCCGCAGCGCGTGGCAGCCGTCCTTCCGCGCAACCACCCCTTGCCGTCGGTCGCCCGGATCGCCGCCTGGAAACTCGGCCGGTACGGCGTCAGCCCGACCCGCACCGTCTCCCTCACCGCCTCGGTCGGCGGGCACCTACGCCCGCAAGTCCTTCACCCGCTGGTTGCCCGGACGCTGGGTGCGGTCTTGTGGGCATGTTGTTGTCCACGCTTCTTCGAGCGCGTGGGCAGAACGATGCGAGGCCGTGGGCTGCTGCCATGCGTGACGATGACGCGGCAGCAGGCGTGGTCGCCGGGTGGCCGTGAAGGGGGTTGCTCGGTTGCTGCAGCGGCGCTGGTGAAAGTATGTTCGGCGGCTCGCCCCCGCGGAGGTGGGCGTTGCTGTTGATCGAAGCCGCTTACGGGGAGGGCGATCTGATGGCGTGGGACGAGTGGGAGCGGCTCAAGGCCGAGACCGGAGCGGGGCAGTCGACGCAGATGCGGCTGAATCAGATTCCGGCCGATGGTGGTGGATCCTCAGCCGGGGGTCTCCCGGCCGGCCGGCCGGATCTGGCGTCGAGCCCCGCCCAGAAGCAGGCCGCGGCCCGGGCCATCGAGGATCACATCGAGCCGGACACGCGCAAGTCCGGGGACTGGGCGGATGAGCAGACGAAAGCCGCTGTGAAGGCGTTCGGTGCCAAGGACGGCAAGGGCTGGGTGACGGCGGGAGCCGTCAAGCAGGCGTACGAGACGTGGGGCGAGCAGGTGCAGACCCTGATGAACCGGCTCTCGTCGGAGAAGGCGGCCTTGCGGGGTGCCAACACCTTGTTGCAGAACACGGACCTGACGACGGGCCTGGGCGTGCGCAAGCTGTCGGTGGCGGACGGCTACTGACCGCTTCGCGGGACGCAATTGGCGACCGCCCCGCCCATCAGCTCGTTCAGAAAGACGCCACGGGGGATCCTTTGCCGACGTATCACGAGATCTTGACGACAGACCTGTCCACGCTCACCTCGGCCGCTGAGCACTGGGACGGCATGGCCGACGAGTTCCACAAGCAGGAAGTGGCGTACAAGAGGGACGTCCACGGCATCAGTATCGGGCCGACGTGGATCGGGCTGAGCGCGGACGCGGCCAACAGGCGCTTCGACATCACGCTCAAGGAGTTCCAGAGCGCCCAGGTGGAAGCCAAGGCGATCGCATCACTCCTGCGAGACGCGCATGCACAGTTCGTCGATCTGCGCGGCAAGCTCAACGCCGGCCGTCAGGAGGCCATCGAGGCCGGGATGAAGGTGTCGGACCAGGGCCTGGTCTCGTACGACACCAGCACACTGGGGCAGGGTGACTTGAACGCTCTGCACCACGATCCCGACTATCAGCGCGATGTGGCCAAGTCCGTCCGTTCCTGGCAGGACCGCATCGATCAGCTCGTGAAGAATGTGGACGACGCCGACCTGGGAGTCGAGGTCGCGTTCAAGGCCGTGGTGATCGACTCCGATGCGAGCGACGGCACCTTCAACGGCTTCAACGGCAAGGCGCAGGGCGACATCGAGAAGTACGAGGCGCGGGAGGCGGACGAGATCGCCGGCCGGGTCGCCAAGGGCGAGAAGGTGTCCGCCGCCGACCTGGCTGAACTGCGGCGCGCGTTCCGGGACAACTCCGACGACAAGGCGTTCAGCCAGACCTTCCTGAGCGGGCTCGGCCCCGATGCCACCATCCGGTTCACCAACGAGCTGAACGACCTCGCCTACGACTCCGACAAGAGCCGCAAGAGCGTCTACCTGAACCTCCAGGGAGGGCTCGCCGACACCGTCGCCAAGGCCACCCAGGTTCCCGGCTCGGTCGCTGACATGCCGCCCGGCTCACAGAAGTTCAAGGACTGGCTCGCCGGCGGCGACGGCGCGTTCTACCGGCAGTGGACGGAGGGTCTGCAGAAGACCGGCACGAAAAACTACGGGTCCAACACCAACCCGCTGTACGGCTACCAGTCGTTCGTCAGCATGATGCAGCACAGCGACACCAAGTACGACGACCAGTTCCTGTACCAGATGGGCGACGACCTCATAGCGGCTGAGAAGAAGCAGCCGGGCATCTTCACCGAGTGGGGAGCCGGCCACGACGGCATCCGCGCCGACGCGATCGACGGCCTCCTGGGCGTGATGAGCAAGAACCCGGACGCCGCGACCGCCTTCTTCGACCCGGCCGGCAACGGCGCCGGCGCCGACCACGTCGGCAACGACCACCTGCACTACCTGGCCGGCAGCGGCGACGGGACACGGGAGTGGCCCAAGCATGTGATCACCGGGGTCTCGGTCATCGAGATGGACGATCCGCTCAGCCGGACCGGGCTGGGGGCCGCGCTGGAGGCCGCGGCAACAGGACATCCGCCGCTCGTGGCCGGTCAGGACCCATGGCCCGACGTGAAGCACAGCGAGGCCCAGGCCCGCGTGATGCACTCCGTCATCACAGAGCTGGCCCCGTCTGCCGGCACGGATGCCGGTGTGGAGGAAAATCTTCGGCAGCCTCTGGCCAATGCTCTGGCGGGGTACACCAACGACACTCACGAGATTCTGGGCGGCATGGACGCGGACTATGTTCGGGCCGCGACAGGGGACGGATACTTCCGGGACGGCGACACCACACACATGGCGGTGTCACAGAAGGACCTGGTCCAGGTCATGCGTGGCCTGTCCGAAGACCCGGATGCCTACGCCACGCTGCACAAGGCGGAATCCAGGTATATCGATGCCGAGATGCGCACCATTCCGCAGGGGGCGACCGACTTCGAGACGTCCGCGCCCATGAGTAAGGCGGGTGCCACACTCGGGGCCTACTCGGCCATCCGAGAGGACGTACTCAACGACGGGCGTATGGCGGGCTACAGCGAGGCGGACTGGAAAGCGAAGATCGCCTACCACATCATCGGTGGAGCCGTCACCCCGCTGGCGATACCCACGGCCGGTGGCTCACTCGTCGTCGGTGACGCTCTCCAGCGAGGCGTGGACACATGGGCCTGGCAATGGGGGAACTCCATGAAAGCCGAGGCTGACGCCACGGCCAATGCCGGGATCGCCGATGAGTACCTCAACGCCCACAACCAGATGGTCACCATGGTCGATGTCTGGGCCAACGACCGGTCGGACATCGACACGACGACCAACAGTGGCAAGGCCGAGCTGGCGGTGCTCACCAACGACATCCTCAACGGCCACGACCGCGGTGCGAGCACGGCCCAGAAATACCTCACGGATACCTCCAACTGACACCAGCCATCCGCCAGCACCTGACCGCAGCAAGGAAGAACATGTCCGAAACACCTTTGCCGCACGCCCGGCGCTCACGCCGCGTTGCGCTCATCGCTGCTGCCTCCTGCGTGGCGGTGGCCGGGGGAATCGGAGCCTGGCTTCTTCTCGGCTCCGACGCGAATCCAGGGAGCTGCGAAGAACTGCTGCAGGACAAGCGCATCCATGAGGCATTGGGCGACAACTACAAGACCGGCATGAGCTGTTCCGAGCTGGGGACGGCGGTCGGCAAAGCCACTGTGGGGTCCACCGCGGGGCGGCATTCGCTTCCGCAGGCACAGGCCATGAAAGACGTGCTCATGGCTGTCGAGGACACCCTGGAAACCACGGGCGGTGGCCTCGACCCGATCCTGCGCACGCCGCTCGCCCAGTCGCTGGCGGACTACGCAGCAGACACCGATGCCATTCTGGGAATCGGAGACACCGCCCACGTCAGCAACAGCTCGTATTCGAAGTCGGCTTGGGAGGACGCCGACGGCGTGCACATGGCCGTGCCGCGTACGTCGCTCCTGCGTACCGTGAGGGCTGTGTCGGAAGAACCCGCTGCGTACACCACACTGCGAATGGCGGCGACTCGTCATGCCGCCGAAGGGCTTGCCGCGGTGGAACGCGGCGCCGGTGGCGCCGAACTGACGGCACCACCGGCGCGAAACGCCCGCACGCTCGGCACCCTGGACGCTGTGGCCGCAGACATCCGGAGAGACCTCGGTAAGAACCAGGCGGCCCAGTGGGAAGGCGACGTGTTCAAGGAGTTGACGCAGAAGATCCCCGAGCCGCCCTCCTACTCGAAGGATCCCGTGAACCACCTTGTTGATTCATGGCGGCGAACCCTGCTCGCAGAGGGGGCCGGGAATAGCGCCACCGCTCTTGAAGAGCAGAGCGCCGATATGGTCAGCACCTGGGGGAAGGCGCTGGGGCTGGACAGCAAAGTGCAGAACTCCCTGCGGGAGGACTCGCTCAACACTTCCTATCACGCGCGCAGTGACGCACTCCGTGAGCTCGGCTGAGAGGAGGCTTCCGGCGGACACATGACGACACGACGAACCTCCGCCTCATCCATGTGCCCGGACCGACACCCTTACCGGGTGGTCACCCCACGTTCTGAGGACACGGCAATGACACACGCACGGCCCCGGCAGCTCATCGCAGCTGCTCTGACCACGGCTGCCCTGATGACCGGCTGCCGGAGCGACAGCGGCGCGGCACCACTGAGCCTGAACAGCCTGACCGCGATCGCCGACGGTGTGCCGGAGGACGGGGCGGAAACCTGCCCGCTGCCCTACGACATGACCGAGGCAGCGAAGGCCGCGGGCCTGGACGCAAAGGCCGGCCCCGGGTCGGTGCGGGAGGATGACGCGCCCGTCGCCACAGCCGAGGGCGGAAAGCGCGCCAAGGCCGGTGAAGCACTGGCCGCGAACCCAGGTGCCCTGGTGAGCTGCATGTTCCACATCGGCCAGGAGGACGTGCAGGTGTACGCCGTCGCGACCCGCGAGCGGCATGCGATCTACCCACTGACACCGGTGGTCTCGTCGCTGGCGTCCGTATCCGCCGCCGACGCGATCAGCTACGTCGAGAAGGCCGGCGCCGCCAAGGCTGGAGAGGTGGTCATCACCGACAGTGGCAATGTCGCCGCCGTACGCCTGAGGCTCGACGGTGACGGAGACGCCGTCCTCCTGGTCGGTGCCGGGCAGGCGGGAACCGCATCCCTGGACCGGAAGCAGATGAGCGGCCTCACCGAGGCACTTGTGGAACAGGTGCAGTAGACCGGGCTCACTCCATGGTTGATCACCGAAACCTCCCGGCTGCGGCTGCGGTTCGCCGGCACCGGTGCACGTCACCTGTTGGGTCCTGGCGACGAAGTGCCGAGAAGCCGTTGCAGCAGCCGCAGGTTGCCAGGTTCCGGCAACGCATGTGTCTCTGCGGTGCCCGACACCCCGCAGCTGTTCGGCGACCTCTCCTTCGGCGGCTACGTGGCGGTGATCCTGGCGATCGTCCTCATCCGCCCGGCCTCGCTGCTCATCTCCCTGCTCGGCACGACCATCTCCCGCAAGGAGAAGCTGGTGGCGGCATGGTTCGGGCCGAAGGGCTTCGCCTCGGTCGTCCACGGCCTGCTGGTGCTGCAGTCCGGCATCCCGCAGGCCGAGGAGGCGTTCACCCTCGTCGCGGTGTGCATCGCCTTCTCGATCATCGCCCACAGCTCCACGGACGTCCCGATCGCAGGCGCCCTTCGACGTCGACGAGCTGATCGGCATCACGGACAAGGACCAGCCCAGCACCGTTCCGGCCGGAGGAGGGCCGCCTCGACGCTCGCGCGTGACCCGGCCCGGCCCAGTCTTGGAGCCCGCGCGGTTCGCTGCCGCGCGGGCTCGTTCACACCGTCCGTACCGGGGTCAGCCGGTGATCTCGATCTTGCCGTTCGCCTCGGCGGACGCCGTCGGCTCGGGCTGCGAGGCGCCGTCTCGCCGAGTGATGTTCTTCAGCAGCCCGGCGAGGTCGACTCCGGTGGTGGAGCTGAGGAGTTCGACGCCCTGGGCGACGTTGTCGGCGACGGTGCGGGAGAGCTGCGAGGCGCCGTCGGTGGAGATGACGGTCATCTTGTCGATGGCGCTGAGCGGCTCGGACGCCTTGGCCACGACCTGCGGCAGGACCTCGACGAGCATCTGGAGCACGGCGGCGTCGCCGTACTGGGCGAAGGCATCCGCCTTCTTCCGCATCGCCTCGGCCTCGGCGGCGCCCTTCGCACCGATCGCGGCGGCCTCGGCCTCACCCTCGATACGGACCGCGTCCGCGAGCGCGGCACGGTGCGCCTTCTCGCCCTCACCCGTCAGCCGGGACCGCTGGGCGTCCGCCTCGGCCTGCTTGACCAGCGCGATACGGCGGGCCTCGGCCTCCTGCTCGGCCTGGTAACGGGCGGCGTCGGCGGGCTTGCGGACCTGGGTGTCCAGTTCCCGGTCTGTCAGCGCGGCCTGGCGTTCGGCGACCTTCTCCTGCTCGATCAGCACCTCCTGGCGGCGGGCGGCCTCGGCCAGCGGACCGGCGGCGGCGGCGCGGGCGGCGGCCTCGTCGGTCTCGGCCTTGATCTCTGCCTGCTTCAGCGCGAAGGTGCGCTGCGCGATGGCGATCTCCTCCTCGGCCTTGAGCCTGGCCTGCTCGGCGGCGCGCCGGGCGACGGCCTCGGCGATGTCGGCCTCCTGCTTGGCGCGGGCGGCCTCGGGACGGCCGAGGTCCTCCAGATAGGAGCCCTCGGTGGAGATGTCCTGGATCTGGAAGGCGTCGAGGACCAGTCCCTGCCCGGACAGGCTGGCCTCGGCCTCCTCGGCGACCTGCCCGGCGAACGCGGCTCGGTCGCGGATGATGTCCTCCACCGACATCCGCCCGACGATGGCCCTCAGTGCGCCGGAGAGCACTTCCTGGGTGAAGCCGACGATGCCGTCCTGCTGCATCAGGAACCGCTGGGCGGCGGCCCGGATCGAGTCCTCGGTGCCGCCGACCTTGACGATCGCGACGCCCTCCAGATGCACCTTCACGCCGCGCAGCGTGACCGCGCCGCGGACCGCGACGGGGATGTGCCGGGAAGAGAGGTCGAGGGTGAACTTCTGCTGCACGAACGGCACGACGAAGACCCCGCCGCCCACCACGACCTTCTGGCCGCTGTTGTCGGTGAAGACCCGGCCGGTCTCCGGGTCGGTGGCCTGCTTCCCGCGCCGGCCGGTGACGATGAACGCCTCGCTGGGACCCGCCACCTTGTACCGGGTGACGACGACCAGGCCGAGCACCACGAGGAGTACAACGACTCCCAGCACGGCGAGAACAACTGGACTCATGCGAATTCCCCCTCAGCCCTCCCGGGGGACGGCAGATCGAAACGGTTTGATGTGTGACACGGACACCGGCATGGACGGGTCGGTGGGGTCGCGGCCCGGTCAGCGGTCCACGGGACGTACGGACACCGCCGTCTGTGACAGCGTCGCCTCCACCCAGACCTCGGCCCCCCGGGCCACCGGCGCCACACTCCTCGCGGCCAGCTTCACCGGCTGCCCGGCCAGGTGGACCAGCACCTCGCCATAGCCGTCGGCGGGAATCGCCGTGACCACGGATCCCGCGGCGCCGATCAGATCGACGTCGCGCGGAGCCGCACCCGACCGGTCGCGCAGAAGCGCCCGGCTGAGCCGGTACGCGAGCCAGCCCGTGGCGAGTCCGGCCGTTGCCCCGACCGCGCTCGCGCCGGCCGCGCCCACGCCCGTGGCGCCCATGGCGATCGCACCGGAGAAGCCGAACATGGACACGAACCCGGCGATGACCGGAAGCGAGAGCAGCCCGTCGAAGAGACCGTCCAGCACGCCGACGCCGTCGAAGAGTCCTTCGAGGACACCGTCGAAGACGAGGGACAGCGCAAGGAGTACGACTCCCACGATGCCGAAACCGAGAAACCAGCTCATCCGTCCTCACCACCTCTCCACCGGGTCACCGTGCCGGCGGTCGCATCGTCACATGGCCGGAGCGGCATCGGCATTGCCAGAGTCCGGCAATCTTTACGTGATTTTGATGCTGGACTCAGCACCGTTCGAGGCCGACGTAGCCCCGGCGTCCCGCCGTGTGCTGCCGACTGCACGGCGGTCGGCCGCACCTCTTCACGCCGCCGACGGGCGCCGGCCGTCCGGGGTGTCAGCCGACGGGCGCGGCCTGTCGGGAGAACCGCTCACCGGCCTGTGCGCCGCACACGAGTCCCGCGGCGAACATCATCAGCCCGAACTGGGCGGAGAATGTGAGGAACGTGCTGTCCTCGGAGTCCGCCCCCAGTTGTCGGGCCAGGGGTACCACCATCGCGCTTGCCCAGAGCACCAGCAGTGCCACTCCTCGGACCCGTATCACCCAGGGGGCCGTGCGTCGGCGTACTCGCCGGGGAGCCCAGCCGCGTAGCGCGGCGATGGCGAGCGGCAGGGCGAAGGCGCAATAGCCGCATACAAGGAGCAGGTCGAACACGGTGGGTACTCCTCCTCCGTCGGGGCCGCCGCCTTACGGAGGCCCTCGCCGAACGACGGTCCCATGCGCCGACCGAGGGCGTCACTGCCTGGCTCCGGCAGTGTTCGAGCGCCTTGGCCTTCGGATCCAGCTGTCAGAGCGGACACGGCTTGGGACCGTCGGCGGATGAGTTCGACCAGTCCTGCCGAGCCCGTTGCGGCGTCGACGCGCTCGCCCGGCCTGCGGCGCGGCGTCATCCGGCGGCCCGCTCCCGGGGTCGAACACGCAGGGACTCCTGTTTCCGGCCGGGGTTCCTGCGCGTTCGCGTGAGGTGTCAGTGGCTGGTGAGTTCGCCGGTGAGCTTGCCGTGAAGGTCGGCGCTGGGGTCGTTGAGACCGGTGATCTCGACGGTCTTGCCGCGCTGGGCGTACTTGGTCTCGATGGCGTCCAGGGCGGCGACGGAGGAGGCGTCCCAGATGTGGGCGGCGCTGAGGTCGATGACGACCGTGTCCGGGTCGGTGGCGTAGTTGAACTGGCCGACGAGGTCGTTGGAGGAGGCGAAGAACAGCTCACCGGTCACCGAGTACACCACCGTGGCGTGGTCGGGGTCGGTGACGGAGGTGACGTCGGCGAGGTGGGCGACGCGCTTGGCGAAGATCACCATCGCGGTGACGGAGCCGACGACGACGCCGATGGCGAGGTTGTCGGTGGCGACCACGCAGATCACGGTGACGGCCATGACGGCGATCTCACCGGCGGGCATGCGCCTGAGGGTCTTGGGGGCGATGGAGTGCCAGTCGAAGGTCGCGAAGGACACCATGACCATGACGGCGACGAGGGCGGCCATCGGGATGTCGGAGACGACCGGGCCGAAGGCGATGCACAGCACCATCAGGAAGGCGCCCGCCAGGAAAGTGGACAGGCGGGTGCGGGCGCCGGAGACCTTTACGTTGATCATGGTCTGGCCGATCATGGCGCAGCCGCCCATGCCGCCGAAGAAGCCGGTGACGATGTTGGCGATGCCCTGGCCGATGGACTCGCGGGTCTTGGAGGAGTGGGTGTCGGTGATGTCGTCGACCAGCTTGGCGGTCATCAGCGACTCCATCAGCCCGACCAGCGCCATCGCGAAGGCGTAGGGGGCGATGGTGGTCAGGGTGTCCATGGTGAACGGCACGTCGGGCAGGCCGGGGACGGGCAGGGACGACGGCAGGGCGCCCTTGTCGCCCACGGTCGGCACCGCGATCCCGGCGGCGACGGTGATGACGGTGAGGATGACGATGGCGACGAGCGGGGCCGGGATCACGGTGGTGATCTTCGGGAAGAACACCATGAGGGCGAGGCCGCTGACGATCAGCGGGTAGACGGGCCAGGGCACGTCGTGCATCTCGGGAACCTGCGCCATGAAGATCAGGATCGCGAGGGAGTTGACGAAGCCGACCATCACCGAGCGGGGCACGAACCGCATCAGTTTGGCCACGCCGAGCGCGCCGAGCGCGATCTGGATGATCCCGGCGAGGATGACGGCGGCGATCAGGTAACTCAGGCCGTGCTCCCGGTTGAGCGGAGCGATGACCAGTGCGATGGCGCCGGTGGCGGCGGAGATCATCGCCCGGCGTCCGCCGACGACGGAGATGGTCACGGCCATGGTGAAGGAGGCGAACAGGCCGATCGCGGGGTCGACCCCGGCGATGATGGAGAACGAGATCGCCTCGGGGATCAGGGCGAGGGCGACGACCAGGCCGGCCAGGACCTCGGTGCGCCAGACCTTCGGGTCGTTCAGCCAGTCGGGGCGCAGGCTGCGCAGTCGCGCGGCGGGAGTCACAGCAGCAGAGAACAAGGAGATGCGTACCTGTCGTGCTCAGGCACGCCCCGGTGGCAGACGGGAGCGTGCGGGAAGAGCGCGAGGGGCCGGGCCGGCACCCCGCGGACGGCCCAGGCGGGCCGGAGGTCGAAGGGGGACGCAAGCCGGGATCTGGCGCGGGTGCGCGGCCGGGCAGCTCACATCCGGGGGTGGCGAGGGGTCACGGCGGGCAGGCGGCGGCGATCGGCGTCATGGGCTCGCGCACGCTCTCTCCTGCAAGAATCGGATCTTCGCCGGGGGCGCCATCGGCCCCGGAACGGCAGTGACGGGGCAGCCGGACCGCCCTCGCCATCAGCAACTCTACCTTAACGTTAGAGTAGAGGTTGGTGAGGTCGCACGGGACGCGGCCCGCCACGACACAATGGGCCAGGAGTACGGGCGTGGACGACAAGCACATGCAGATCGGCGAGGTCGCCGCGCGGACCGAGCTGTCCCTGCGCACCATCCGCCACTATGAGGAGACCGGCCTGGTCATCCCCTCCGCCCGCTCCCAGGGAGGCTTCCGCCTCTACACCGAGGCCGACATCGCCCGCCTCATGGTCATCCGCCGCATGAAGCCCCTCGGCTTCACCCTGGACGAGATGCGCGACCTCCTGGACGCCACCGAGCGCCTCGACTCCGACGAGCCGGCCGACATCGGCGAGCGGCCAGCACTCCTGGAGCGGATCAGGACCTACGAGCAGGCCGCCGCCCAGAAGATCGATGACCTGCGCGTCCAGCTGGCCCGCGCCGAGGACTTCGCCGCCACCCTCCGCGCCCGGCTCGGGACCGGCCGCTCTGAGCAAGGTGCCTCCACCTGACGTGCCGGCCGGCGCTCGGCCCGCACGGCGCACGCCTGGCTCCCCTGCGGCTGCCGGCCCGGTCGACTTCAACGACCCGGCGGCGGGGCAGGATCACGAAGCCAGGGTGTTCTTCGGCCGACTGACTGTCTGGCCGAGTTCCAGGTCTCCACGGCCTGAACCGTGGGCCTCTCGGCGTCGGCGGACAACGCCGGACAGCACGCCGAACCTGACGGTACGGCAGACGTCGGCCGGCATCCGCACACGACGGTGCCTGCCACGACGGGGGATACGCGGCAGGCACCGGAGTCAGTGTGGCACGGCACCGTCACGTGTGTTGCCGCGCATCGCTCACTGTTGCCCCAGACGGAATCGGCCGGCCTGCTGGAGCGGGGATCGGCTCGGGCGGCACGCCATCCTCTCCCTTGAGCACGACAGCAGCGGCCGATCGAGCAGATCACGGCCCGGAGCAGGAGCGGCTGGCGCGGTCGGCGACGGGCGATCCCGGGAGATGCGAACCGAGGAAGTCGTGGACGCGAATTCCGCCGCGGGCGAGCATCAACCTTCTCCAGGTCCACCCCGAATGCGGGCCAGGGGGTTGGGCAGGGGCAGGTAGCGGGCGTCGGCGCCGTCCGCGCCCGTCCAGCGCAGCAGGAGGTTGGTCTTGCCGGGCAGGGTGGGCGCGGCGAGGAGGGCGCGCACCTCGGGGAGGTCGTGGCGGGCCAGCTCGCGGCGGGTGGCGGGCCAGGGGTCGAGGCCGGGGTGGTGTTCGGCCAGGGCGGCGGCGACCTCGGTGAGGTGGTTGACGACCAGGCAGTACACGAGCCGCTCCCAGCCCGCGGCGCGCTCCGTCCCCGGCAGCAGCTTGACGCCCTCGGCATCCCGGAACAGGGCCTGTACGGGCAGTCCGGCGCGGTCCACGGCGACGAGCGTGTTCTGCAGATGGGCCTCCAGCACGACGCCGTGGTCGGCGAACGCGGCGAGCGCCGGGGGTACGACGGCCGCCAGGTAGGCCTCCCACCAGTGGGCCGGGTCGGCCGTGCCGGCGAGCGGGCTGCCCTCGAAGCCCTCGACGAGGCCCGCGGCGAGCAGCGGGACCGTACCGGGCGTGAGGTGCGCGTGCAGCCCGTCGCGGACCATCACGGCGAGTTCCTCGAAGGCGAAGCCGGCGGTGCGGTATCCGCGGTCGCTCAGCCAGGCGGCCGGCCCGTCGTACGCGGCGAGGGCGTGGGAGGCGGCCTCGTCGGTCCTGCGGAGTCTCAGCAGGTCGTGCCGCCAGAGCCGGCGGATGTCGTTGGTGATGCGCACGTCGAGGCTGAACTTCAGGAACAGGTCCCGCTCGGGTGCGTACAGGGTGCGCACGGCGGCGGTGGGCCAGGTGTCGAAGGGCGTGGTGCCCAGCGGGATCAGGCGGCCGTCGGCGAAGGCGGGGGCGAGCGCGGTGCGGGCCAGGTCGAGCTGCCAGGGGTGGGCGGGCAGCAGCCGGTAGCCGGGCGGGGCCTCGCCGAGGGCGTCGAGCGCGGCGGTGTCGCCGTCCTCCACGACCGTGTCCTCGCGCAGCCCCAGCAGGACCAGCGGAAAACGGGCGTACGCCTCGGGCGCGTACGGCAGCCAGCCACCGGGCGGGCCACCGCCGCGCGTCTTGGGGGCGGGGT